>JACMJD010000164.1 GCA_014380825.1 Phycisphaerae bacterium
GATCAAGAAGGGCATCGGCTCGAAAAACGGCAACAGCCCGGCCGAGCAGATGACGCCCAGCGAGATGCTGAAAGACCCGCGCGTCGCGATCGTGCGCGTGGATGGAATGATCCCCGCCGGTGCGCGAAAGGGCCAGCAGTTTGACGTGGCCGTCTCCGCGTTAGACGTCGGACAGAACAATACTTCGAGCCTCGCCGGTGGAACGCTGTATCGCGCGGACCTCTTCATCAATGGCGCGAACCCGCGTGACCCCGGCAAAGTGATCGACGTGCAGGGCGTCTGCCAAGGCGACATCTTTGTCAATCCAGAATATGCGCTGCGCGATCCGAACGATCCCGGCGTCAAGCAAAGCTTGCGGTTTGGAGTGATCCCCGGCGGGGGCGTGGTGCTGAAGGATCGCGGCATCATCTTCCGCTCGCGGGCCCCACAAGCGAGCATGACTCGCGCGATTGAAGGTCGCGTCGACCAATTCTTCTCCGATCGATCGGTCGCGGCGGCATTGGACGAAGGCGTCGTGCAGATGTTCTTGCCGCCCTCGTTCCGCGGCGACTGGGAACATTTCGTAGGCGTGACGACCCATCTGTTCTTCAATGCCAGCGCTGAATTCGCCGCGCGCAAAGCGAAAGAGCTGGCGGACGAAGCGGTGAAACCCGACGCGCCGCTCATGGACATCAGCTATTGCTGGGAAGGCTTGGGCGCGTACGGAATGTCTTACGTGATTCCATTGATGACGCACCCGTCGCCCGACGTCGCGTACGCCGCTTCCCGCGCGGCGGCGTACAACGGCGATTCGACCGCGATCACCGTTCTGGGCGACATGGCGCGCACGCCGAATCATCCGTTCCAGATTTCCGCCGTGCAGATTCTGGGAAGCCTTCCGACGTCGCCGGTCGTCAATCAGATGCTGCGGCAACTGCTGGATGCGCCCGATGCCGTCGTGCGGATCGAAGCGTATCGCGTGCTCGCCGATTCAAAGGACGCATCGATTTATTCGCAGGTGATCAACAACAAGTTCATCCTCGACATCATCCCGTCGAAGGGCCCGCCGATGATTTACGCCTCGCGGCGCGGCGGGCAGCGGCTGGCGATTTTCGGCAACAAGCCGGCGCTTGAGATGCCGGCGGCGTTCAGCGCGCTGAACAAACGGCTGTCGATCACCACCGACCAGGGCGAGCGCGCCGGAAAAAATTTATAACGCGCCCCCGCCGTCGGTCGGCCGGTGCCGATCCTTTCGCGTCCCGACATCGCCGAGCTCATCGCCCGCCTGGGCGGCGAAGGACCGCAGGATGCGCCGCAGAAGCTGGACTTCAGCTACGGCGAGATCGTCTCGGTCGTGCAGGCGATGACACGCAACCAGCAGGTCGTCGCGATGCTCGGCAACGCCCGCGTGCCGACGCCGTTCGTCCTGCAAAGCTCGCCACGCGTCCAATCCGAAATCGACGCGGCCCCGTCCATCCCCGAGCGCACGCGTCCGCAAGGCGACACGAGCGCGGTGGAACCGGGGGCGATACCGCAAGTTGGGGCGCGCACGGAAGCGCGGAAGTGAATTGCGGAAACGATGAAGTGGGAACGATGAACGATGAATGAAATGCGCGAAACATCGTCCGTTCATCGTTCATCATTCATCGCTCATCGTTTCTGCCGCCTTGCAATGTCGCGCCGCATCGCATATTCCTGCTCCGTCACCTGGACCCGGTCAAGGAGGACCATCTGTCCATGCGTTTGAAGAAACTCATCCTGCACGGGTTCAAGAGCTTCGCGGACCGAACGGAATTTGTATTCGACGCGCCGATCACCGGCATCGTCGGCCCGAACGGCTGCGGAAAATCCAACGTCGTCGACGGCTTCAAGTGGGTGCTAGGCGAACAATCCGCCAAATCCCTGCGCGGCGAAGCGATGCTCGACGTCATCTTCAACGGCTCGGGGACCCGCAAGCCCGCCGGCATGAGCGAAGTTACGCTCGTGTTCGATAACCCCAAACGCGAAGACGGCACGCGCACGCTGAACGTCGAATTCGACGAAGTCAGCGTCGGCCGTCGGTTGTTTCGCGACGGGACGAGCGAGTATCAACTCAACAATCAGCTCACGCGCCTGAAAGATATTCGCGAGATGTTCCTCGACACCGGCGTGGGCGTCGACGCGTACAGCGTGATCGAGCAAGGCCGCGTGAGCGCGCTGCTGGAAGCGAACCCCGAAGAGCGCCGCCTGATTTTCGAAGAGGCGGCGGGCATCTCGAAGTTCAAGGCGAAGAAGAAGGAATCGCAGCGAAAACTCGAGCGCGTCGATCAGAACCTGCTGCGCGTCACGGACATTGTCAGCGAAGTCGAAAAGCAGCTCCGCAGCGTGCGCGTGCAGGCCGGTCGCGCTCGGACGTTTCAGGAACATTCGACGCGCCTGAGCGAGCTGCGTCTCACGTATTCGCTTCACGAATATCACACGCTGCACACGGCCTTGCAGGAGATGGAATCGCAACGCGATGACGCGAAATTCCGTTTGGATGACATCGCCACGGAGTTGCAGCGAAGCCAGAACGAGCTGGCGAACAAACGCGAAGCGGTGGAAGCGCTGGCGCAGAACAAACAACGAAGCGAATACGAACTGGTGCAAGCCCGCGCCCAGACCGAGGCGAACGAGCAGCGGCAGGAGTTCGCCAATCGGCAACTAGCGCAGATGGCCGAGCAAATCGCGACGTTCGAACGCGATCGCGATGAAGCGATCGTAAAGCTCGGCGAAACACGCACCGCGCTGGAAACCGAAAAGGCCGAGCTGCAACGGTTGACCGAAGAATTGCAGGCCAAGACCGAAGAGATCGATCATCGCCAGCAGGCGTTCCGCGATGGCCAGCTTCAGGTGAACAACCTGTCGCGCGAGATCGAGCAGGGCAAGGCCGCGATTCTGGATCTGATGCGGAAGCTCTCGCAGATCAGTACTCGCATCTCCGCGGTTGAAGTTGAACGCAAGAACATCGCAGCGCAGCAAACGCGCTTGAGCGAGCGGCGGCAGATCGTGATCGACGAGATCGAAGCGCTCGACGCACGCCGCGGCGAGCTGCAATCGAAGCTCGACGACGCGCTGGCCGCCATCAACAGGCAGCAGGCGGCGATGAACGCGAAGCGCGATCAGTCGACCGCGCTGGGCAAGCACATCGCCACGCTCAGCGAAACGCTCGGTTCGGCGAAGGAGCACCGATCGGGATTGGTCTCGCGACAGAAGCTGCTTCAGGATCTGGAATCGCGTCGCGAAGGCGTGAGCGAAGGCGTTAAAGCAGTCCTGCGACAGCGCGATGACAAGTTCAGCTTCATCCGCGGATTGGTCGCCGATGTGCTGCGCGTCGATGTCGAACACGCGCAAGTGATCGAAGCCGCGTTGAATGGCCAAGACCAGACGCTGCTATCGAACACGCGCGATTCAGCCCTTGCGGCGGGAAATGCGCTTGAAGAACTGACAGGTCGGAA
>JACMJD010000165.1 GCA_014380825.1 Phycisphaerae bacterium
ACGAAGGTTCACGAAGAATAAATCAGATTTCGTTTTTCCTTCGTGACCCTTCGTGTCCTCGCTTCGTGCCCTCGTGGCAAGAATTTATTGCAAATCCGCCGACACGTGTCCGCGCGCGATCCGCGCGGCTAACACGAACATCAGAATCGCGAACAGCGTGCTGATCGCCAGGCTGATCGCCAGCCCCGGCCCCGCTTGCGCGATGGCCGAATGTCCCCAATACAGCGCCGCACGCATGGCCGCCAGTCCGTAGGTGAGCGGGTTCAGGTACATGATCCATTTCATCGGGCCCAGCGCGCCGCTGATCGGGAAGAGCGCGCCGCTCAGCAGCCACATGGGCATGAGGAACAGATTCATGATCGCGTGAAAACCGGCGGTCGAGCTCATCCGCCAGGCGATGCAGATGCCCAGGGCCGTGAGTGCGAATGACAGTAGCATCATGATCGCCAGCGCCAGCAGTGCCGAGCCGATCGTTAGTTTGATGCCGATCGTCGGCGCGAGCAGAAGAAACAGCAGGCCCTGAAGCGTCGCCAGCACGGTGCCACCGAGCGTCTTGCCGAGCACGATCGACATGCGCGTCACCGGCGCGACCAGCACCGACTGGAGAAATCCTTCGCGGCGGTCTTCGATGATCGAGATCGTCGAGAAGATCGCTGTGAACAGCAGGATCATCACGATCGTGCCGGGGAAGAAATATTCCATGTATCCGCTGCCGCCCGTGACCCCGCCGCCGGAAAAGCTGCGGCCCATGCCCGCGCCGATCAGCAGCCAGAAGACGATGGGCGTCGCCAGGGCACCGATCACGCGATTGGGCTGGCGGATAAACCGCACGAGCTCGCGCTGCGCGAGAGATATTGCAGGAAGGAGTTGCATTTGATTTGCATGGGCGTCTCGCCCGTGCATTTGTCGCTCAAGCGACCAGCGCACGGGCGAGACGCCTATGCCACGCAAGAGGCACCCTTTATCTTGTGGGTTGCGTCGCCGGATCCGATTTGATCTTGATGTACACCGGATAGTGATCGCTCGCCGCCTGCGCCAGGCCGTCGGTGACGACGTCCACTTGTTCTACCTGATCTTTCATGCCTTTGCTGATCACGATGTGATCGATGAAGCTGCGGTACATCGGCTTCCAATATCCGCCAAAGCTGATTCGCGCAGCATCGGACAGCGGCTTGGTCGCGAGGATGAACCCGTCCGCGGGCGAACCGACTAAATCACCGATCGCATCGCCGCCCGCTTCGAGCTCATATTCCTGGATGCCGAACTCATCGTTCATATCGCCCAGCAGGATGACATCGTCCGGCCCGGTTTTCTCGAGCTCTTTCATGATCTCGTGCGTGCGCGCCGACTCGCGCTTTCGCCACTTCGTGACCTCGACATTGTTGCCGCTCTTGCTCTTCTGATGCGTCACGCCAACCCACAGCGTGTAACCGGTAGGCGACTGAACCTTGCAAAACGCCGGCCCGCGCGCGAACAGGCGATCGCCGCGCTCGTTTCCGCCGCCGGGATCTTTTTCCGTGTAGTACTGATCTTTCTTTTCGACGACTTTGAACCCGGGCTTGGCCAGCAGCGCCAGACTTTGATGCCGATCGGTGTTGCTCGGGAAGACGATCACCGTTTCGTACGCGCCCTTCAGCCACTGCTTGTTGAATTTGTCGAGCTGTTCTTGATCGCAGCATTCCTCGATTACCAAAATGTCCG
>JACMJD010000166.1 GCA_014380825.1 Phycisphaerae bacterium
GAATATCCGGGCACGGTTCATCCTGAAGGCTTTAACCTCCTGCGCGCGTTCTCTCCCGCGCCGTTTCCGCGCTGGGCGTATCAAGCGGACGGCTGGACGCTCGAGAAAGAATTGCGGTTGCTGCGCGGCTCGAACACCGTGTGCATTTCGTACACGCTGCTGGGCGCGCGGGATCAGATCGAGCTCGAGCTTCGCCCGCTGCTGGCGATGCGCGACATGCATCAGTTGATGTATCAATGGAACGGCAAGCTCGACTCGGTGGCGAAGGAATCAACAGACGAATCCGCGACCAGCGCAATCGCCAGGCTGCATCAGATTCCACCGACGTCGCGCACGCCGGAAGTGTTCTTCGCGCACGGTGGAGGAAACGGGGGCGAATTCGACGGCGATTCGCACTGGTATCTCAACACGATCTACCGTCGCGAAATCGAACGCGGCTACGCCGGGCTTGAAGATTTATGGAACCCGGGCGTGATCCGCTACACGCTTCGGCCCGGGCAGACCGTTCATTTTATCTGCTCGGCGGAGCCGATCGATTTCACCGAGGCGCTCAAACAATCGGCGGCGATGTCATCGCAACTGACGGCGCGCGAACCCAGTAGCGACGACGAATCCCTCGAGCAACTGAAACACGCGGCCGACCAGTTTGTCGTCAGGCTTTCTCCAAACGGGTCAGTTGGTGCGCCGAACGTCGCGGTGATGAGCAACTACCCGTGGTCGGCGCCGTCGGTGCGGGATGCGCTCATCGCGTTCGGCGGATTGTTCCTCGTCACGAAACGATTCGCCGAAGCTCGCGCGTTCCTCACGATGGTCGCCTCAAAATTGAACGGCGGATTGCTGCCGACCGAATTTCCCGAAGACGGCTCGCCGCCACATTACGACGGGGCGGATACGTCGCTGTGGTTCATTCATGCCGTTCAACAATACATCCGCTACACCGCGAATGTGAAAGCGCTCGACCAGGTGCTGTTCGATACGTGCGCCAAGATCGTCGAGCGCTATCGCACCGGCACGGCGGGGCTCGGCATCACGTGCGATGCGTCGGGTTTGGTCGGCAGCCGCGTGAGCGGAAGCGGCACGAGCTGGATGGACGCCAAGGTTGGTGATTGGCTGATCACGCCACGGCAGGGCCGCACGGTCGAGCTGAACGCGCTGTGGTACAACGCGCTGCGCGCCGTCGCGCCATGGTGCGATGAACACGATCAACCCAAGCGCGGCGAGGAACTGACGGCACTGGCTGATCGCGTGAAACTCGCGTTCAACAATGCGTTCTGGCACGAGCACGCCGGCTGCTGCTACGACGTCATCATGGACACGGGCGTCGACGCATCGATCCGTCCGAACCAATTGCTCGCGATCTCGCTGCCGCATGCAGTGCTGGCGCCCGATCGTCATGCATCGGTGCTGGAAGCGATCGAGCGCCACGTGCTCACCCCGATGGGCCTGCGCACGTTGACGCCGGATGATCCGGCGTATCAAGGTCGGTACTCGGGTGACGTCGTCTCGCGCGATCGCGCGTACCACCAAGGCGCCGTTTATCCGTGGCTGCTCGGTCCCTACATCAGCGCGATGCTTCGCGTGCGCGGGCGATCAACCGCGATGCGTGCCGACGCGCTGCGATGCGTCCGTGGATGCCTCGACCACCTTGCCGGTGCCGGACTCGGTCAACTTTGCGAGCTGTTCGATGGTGACGATCCGCAGCGACCGAACGGCGCGGTTGCATCCGTGCGATCGGTGGGGGAGCTGCTTCGCTGCTACGTCGAAGATGTCTTGAACGAGAATCCGGAGACACCGAAACCGACAACCAAGGCGCCCGCGCCTCGACCGTCGGTTCCGCAGTAGCGACGACGGCGCACCGCGCAAATCCGTGCGCCTTCCGTTAAGCTTCCTCGCTCCATGAACGTCTTAGGTTTCGACGTCGGTTCCTCATCGGTCAAGGCCGGCATCCTGCGCAAAGGCAAGATCGTCGGACAAATCACTCGCGCAGCGTTCGCCACCAATTACGACATCGACCGCGCCGAAGTTTCCGCCACGGCAGTTCTGCGCGCGGTCGCGCACGCGATCGCCCAGCTAGGGCCGCGCGCGAAGAAGGTCGACGTGATCGCGATGACAGCGATGGCGCCATCCTGGCTCGCGATGGACCATGACGGTCGCCCGATCACGCCCGTCGTCACGCATCAGGATCGGCGAAGCGTCGCCGAGGCGAAGGAACTGCTCGCACGGTTCGGCAAATCGCGATTGCTCAAGCTGTCCGGCAATCTCCCATTCCCCGGCGGAATCAGCTCGACGACATGGGCCTGGTTCATGAAGCACGAACGGCGGCTGATGAAGAAAGCCGACCTCGTCGGCAATGTGCAGACTTATCTTCATCGGCAATTCAACAACGCCCGCGCGATGGATCCATCCAACGCATCGTTCACAGGCTTATACGAAACGCTCACCCAGCGCGGATGGAACGACGAGCTCTGCGCCGCCGTCGGTGCGACCGAACACCAGTTGCCGCAGTTGATCGAAGCCGAAGGCGTCGTCGGCATGGTCACGCGCAGCGCCGGAGAACGCTTCGGATTAACCCACGGCACGCCGATGCTCATGGGTTGCATGGACACCAGCGCCGCGATGATCTACTGCGAGCCGCGCGCGGGACAACTGCTGGATGTGTGCGGATCGACAGACGTGCTCGCATTGTGCACAAACACGCCACGCCCGCACGAGCGTTTGCTGACTCGCGCGCTGGGCATGGGCAAATGGTGGCTGAGCGTGAGCACACTGGCGGCTGCGGGTTCGGCGCTGAGCTGGGCGAAGGATCAGCTTTACGCGGATCAGCCGGTCAAGAATTTCTACGCCCTGATGCAGGAACTCGCGAAAGACTCGGCGCGAGGGAGCGGCGGCGTCACATTTGACCCGTATCTGGCGGGCGATCGCACGAGCATCGACCAACCGCGTGCTGCGTTCCACGGTTTGACCCTGTCCACCACGCGCCGCCAGATGCTGGCGGCGGTGATCGAATCGCTCGCCCGCGCGAGCGCCGCGCGCTTGAAGCTCCTGGCGATCAACCCGGTGAAAATCCGCCGCGACGTCGTCCTCTCGGGCGGCACGACGACAGGCTTAAGTGATCTGCTGCATCGTGATTGGCCGGGCAAGTGGAAGTTCAAATTGGAAAGTGAAGCGACTCTCAAAGGACTGGCCGTTCTGGCTGAAGGGTAAGATAACGTCACCGTGTTCAGCTACCGCATCAACGAACATCTCGAACTTCGCCTGTACGAACCGGGCCACTCCGAAGAAGTGTTTGCGGTTTCCAGCGCCAACCGCGATCACATCCGCCTGTGGCTGCCGTGGATCGATGCGGTGAAAACAGTCGAAGATACGCGCGACTTCATCAAGAAGAGCCTGGAGCAATACGCGCGCGATGACGGCTTCCAGTGTGGCATCTGGGAAGACAACATCTACGTCGGCGGGCTCGGATATCACTGGATCAACCGCACCGGCAACTACACCGAGATCGGCTACTGGCTCGCCAAGAGCGCCGAAGGCCGCGGCATCATGTCAGCGGCGTGCAAGGTGCTGGTCGATCATGCGTTCAAGGCGTGGAAGCTGAACAAAGTCGAAATCCGCGCCGCATCGGGAAACCATCGCAGTCGCGCCGTCGCGAAGAGATTAGGCTTCACCGAAGAAGGCACGCTCCGCCAGATCAACCGCATCGGCAGCACGTATCACGACATCGTCGTTTACGGAATGACCGCGGCCGAATGGGCGGCAAGTGGAACCGATTTCTCCAGCGCGCCGATCGTCGGACGAGTCGAGTGACCGAGGCCTTCTTCTTACACGTCTTCCCAAACCGCAACTCCAGCCGGTTCGACCGTTGCTGAACCGACAAGGAACTTCGTTCCTTTCGGCGCGGGCGCGGTGATCGGTTTGTCCTGGTAATTCAGCAGGATGCGATGCGCGCCGCGCTTCAGCAGATGCACGCGCGGCGGAAGCACGCTCACCGGCACGCCAGCGTCGCGCGCAAGTTTTTCGAGCATTGCGTCGACAAACGTCTGTTCGGAGTACACGCCGCAGTACGTGACCGTGCCTTTGCCGCGACGATTTCGCGTGGCGGCGACGGCGCCTGCGTAGAACTGGTTGGAATATTTCGCCAGGACCTTCGTCGTCGGCTCGGCGTAGAGCAGGTCGCCCCAGACGTTCCACGCGTGCTTCACGCCGTCCATTTCCACCTCGGCCCAGGTGTCGTCGGGCAGGCCGTCGTAGGCTTCGATGGTCGCGCCGATCAGCGGGACGATCGGCTTGGCGTGTGGGCCCTCCCAGGTTTGGCCGGTGCGATCCATCAAGCCGGTGCGGCAGGTGAGCAGCAGATGTCCGCCGGAGTGGGCGTAGTCGTCCCATTGCTGGACGAGCGCCTCATCAACCATCTGCATGCCGGGCGCGATGACGATCGGCAGCTCGGGCGGGATTGCTTGATCGGGCCGAATGATCTTCACTTCCAGTCCCAATCGCGCGGCCGCGGCGTACCACATGACCAGCCAGCGCGGCTGTGACCAACGCTTCGCCTGGGCTAGCGTATGGAAATACCAGAGTTGTTCGAAGTCGAAGACGAGCCCGACGACCGGCTGCGGCGCGTCCTGCTTCGAGCGTGGCTTGGCGGCCGCGGACGGACTCGTCGCGACTGGTGTCGCAGCTTTTGAGCTGACAGTCGTGCTCGGCTTCGTCACGCCGAGCATTTTCATTTCGTCGACAACCTGAACGAATTCGCGCCCGCCGGCTGAAAGCGTCACGCCGTCGGGCGTGGTCAGACCATGATGAAACAGTTCCGTGCCGAAGCGCGGCTGGCGATATCGATACGTGGTGATGAACTCCGCACCGTGCGCGTACGCCGTCCACAACCACAATCGCACCGCGCCCGGGTATAGAAGCACTGGCACGCCGGACCAATTCACCTGCCCTGGCTGAACCTCCAGCAGCGCCCATCGGCCGGTGTAGCTGGCCATCTGATCGTGAATGATGCTGATCGCCGCTGGGTCCGCGAGGCGATAGGTTTCGTCGACGTGCGCTTTGCCCGCACCGCTCACCGGATAACTGTCCCACGCGAACAGCGTGAGCGCGTCCATCATGTCCGCGGGGTTCGCGTCGAGGTGAAACGGCATGAAGTTCGTGGTGATGAACCGCTCGCCGATGTGCTGACGCAGGATGTCGGCCTGCAATTTATTGAAGTTCGCATACGCCCACGACCAGAAGCGC
>JACMJD010000016.1 GCA_014380825.1 Phycisphaerae bacterium
CCGGAATAAACGAACGCGCACGCGGTCAGCGCCGCGAACACGGGCACGAACGCCAGGCGATACGCCACGCCGCGCAGGAAGCGCGAGAGCGGCGAGCCGTCATCATTGCGGAATCGACCGAACGGCGTGCGCGACAGCGGGTTGTACGTCAGGATGCGCACGATGCGGCGCACCGTCTGCCACACGGCGTGTAACACCGCTCGCACAAGCTGGAAGCGCCGGCGCGCACTGTGCCCGGCGTGCTTATCCTCTTCCATGTAGGTGATGTCCATCACCGGCCGCTGCATGAATCGTCCTTACCCCCGGGGTATTCCGGAGGTTTGAGAAAGCTACGATATGTTTTCCATGCAGTCACATCGATTTTGGGATCGCTTGACCGATCGCATCGCGAATCGTACGGTTACCAGTTGTGGGATCGGCGGATTTCCGTCGATAGCGAAGCAGTGGTCCTTGAATTTTCCGGTGAGCAGGATGCGAACCGGTTATTATCGGACCGCCGGGATAGATCCGGCAGATCAACATTTCGGGCACGATCGGTAATTGCAATCGTTGGAGGTCAGGGATGGCCAAGGGTAAACACGCCACGGCGCTGTTTGAAGTAATTCACTCAGGTAAGAATTCGCAGAAGTCGCTGCTGAGCACACCGCGCTGGTGGTTCAAGAAGCGCGACCAGGACGCGGCCGCCGCTGCTGCGAGTGCTGCGACGGCGGCGGCGAAAGCACGCGGTCAGCGCCACGCGCCTGTGTCCACGGCCGCGCCCGTATCAAATGTCACGTCGTCGACCGAAGCGGGTGAATCGTCCGAATCGCTGGCCGATCCGACGATCGGACGCGATCCGACGCTTGGTCGCGAGCTCGGTGCGCGACCGGCGCAGCGCGAGGATTCGTCCACAAGCGACGTGAAGATCGGCTACTCGTCGTCTTCCGCCCCGCGACCGGGCAGGCTCGATGTCGCGGTCGATCCGGATCGACAACAAATCACGTTCAAGGTTTCGTATACCAGCGCGATCATCGTCACGTTCTCGGTTGTGGTCGCGGTTGCCCTGGCGTACCTGGTTGGCCAGAAGATGAACCGCGGCCCAGCGCAGGCGCTGGCCGGACAGTCCAGCGAACAACTGCGCGCGGGACCCAAGAATTCCGGCGTGATGGATGTCGGCACGCGAAACCCCGGCGTTGTTCCGCCAGCCGTGCAGCGCGAACCCGACCCGGCCATTACGTCGCGCGGCAGCGAGACCAATCCGGACAACGTCGAAGCGCCGACGACGCTTGGCAATGCCGGGGCCGTTGTCGAGTCAAGCACGCCGCAGCCGCGCGTGCTGAATCTGAATTACGTCGTCGTGCAGAGTTATCCCGATCAAAAAGGCGCCGAAGAAGCGCGCGACGCCCTGGTGAAGGCCGGCATCAACTGCACGATCGAACAAAAGCTGCGTGGCCTGAATCCGAACTGGTTCACGGTGGTCGGCACGCAAGGCTTCCAGCGTGCCAGCGGCACGGAGTTCGACAACTACATCCGCAAGATCGACGGCGTGTCCCAACAATTCGCCCAGCGCAAGCGCAGCTTCAAAGCGTTCCAGCCGCTGGCGTATAAGTGGACGCATGCGGGATGAGCCTCGGAAGCTCGAAATCACAAAATACAGATTACAAGTCGCAAAGAACCTCCAAGAACCAAGAAGAAAAGCTCCGAAGGCAAGTCCATCACGCCGCCGTGGATGAAGCGTCGCGGCGAAGTTCGTGCGGGCGGCGAAAGGATCGCGGTGCGGCCCTGGCGATTCATGGCCGCGCTGAACCGAAGGTCTTCCATCAACTGGATCTGCGATGGGTTATTCGTATACGTCGCGACGATGCCCGATCCGCACGACCAGGACCAGCAACTGTTTGTCATTGATCTGGTAGATCACACGCCAGTCGCCAACCCGAATTCGCCAGGCTTCCACGTTGACGAGCTTCTTGCTGCCAGGCGGACGCGGATTGTCGCCAAGCGCGAGAATAGCGGTGTCGATGCGACGACGGACTTGCCCGTCGAGCTTCCCGATTTGCTTCATTGCCGGCGGAAGAATGGTGACGGTATATCGCGCCAACTACAGCCCCAGTTGCTTTCTCGCCTTGGTCCAGGGAATCGGCTTGAGCTTCTTTCGCTTCATTTCCTCCAGCGCTTTTCGCGCCGCTTTGGCGTCCGCTTCGTCTTCGAGCTTTTCGATCAGTGCCAAGTCCTCCATGGAGACGATCGCTGCAACGCCCGTCCCACGCCGTTCCAGTATGACGCGTTCACCTTGATACGCCACGCGATTTACCGTATCGGCAAGCTTGCTCCGCAATTTTACAACGTTCACAGTCATAGAAGCCTCCAAATGACCTTTATGTACATTATCGACATAATGTACATGAAGGTCAATTCAGAAGTTACGTTTACCCCGGCGGGCGGTTCAGCGACCAGTCGTAGCCCATACCGGAGTATTTCGTCGCCGTCTGCACGGGCGAATCCTTGGCGGCGAAGGGTCTTACCGATTCGAGCAGGTCGGCCCCGCGACACGTCGCCCAGCAGGCCGACCTGGCGGAACAGCTCATCGCGCACGCCGTTGTCGTTGCTGTGGATGTTGTTCCGCTGCGCATAACCAGCCGGCGTCGCGGTCTGATTGAGCACGTTGGCCCAACGTTCATTGCTGAACGTGGCGATCTTTTGGGTGATTTATATTGACTGGAAACTCCCCCGCCGCCGCAACCGGTCAAAAAAGCATCCAAAGACCGCGAGGACCGGGACGATCACGCACGTCGCAAGATGTTTCGATCGCGCGATGGGCTCTCCGTCGATCTGGCCGATGGCAACGGACGGCCCGATTTGATTCACGGATTGCACAAACTAAAGTGTGCGTAGCCGCACCCGTAGCTCAGCTGGATAGAGCAGTGGATTTCTAATCCACCGGTCGCAGGTTCGAGTCCTGCCGGGTGCGTTTGAACGGATAAGCTCCAAGTCACAACACACAAATCACAAAGAAGCTCCAGGCTTAGATCGAAAACACCTTTGTCACGGCGGCATCTATTAGTGTTCGCAATGCTGCTTGCGGCGCTCGGCACTGTGGCGTTCGTCGTTTCGAGATTTGTCATCGACCATACGCTGTGGGGGCGACACCGCACGTACCGGATTCTGGAAGACCGGCGGATCAAAGCTGAGAGTAAACCTTCGAATGCACACGCCACTGAGAAGCTGATCGATTCGCTATTGCATGGAAGGACGAGCTTTGAGCGAACGACCGCGGCTTCGCAGCTTGGCAGACTCGGATCCGGTGCCACGCCGGCTATCGCGGCCTTGATCACGTCTGTCGAAGGACCAGACCTGTACGTCGCACCGCAAGCGGCAATGGCGCTGGGAAACATCGGTCCCGATGCGGCCGCCGCTGTCCCGACATTGATCCGAATGATGCGTGAACGCGCCGATAACGACACTGGCTGGCTGTCAGCAGAAGCACTTGGCAAGATTGCCCGACCTGACGACGCTGACGCGCGTGCGGTTCTTGAGCGCGCGAGCGAGAGCGAAAATGTGGACTTGGCGCAGAGGGCAACATTCGGGCTTCAGCGACTGAACGCGCGAGCAGCTAACACGAGCATGTCTAATCCACCGGCAACGCGAAGTCATTGAGGTGTAACAAGCGTATATCTGGAGCTTGGGACGACTAGTCGTTGAAGTGGAAGTGCGTGATGTCCCCGTCCTTCATCACGTACGCCTTGCCTTCGGACTTCATCTTTCCGGCGGCTTTGATGGCGAGTTCGGTTTTGTGTTGCTGGAGATCGGGCAGCGTGTAGATGTCGGCGCGGATGAAGCCTTTTTCGAAGTCGGTGTGGATGACGCCCGCGGCCTGGGGCGCGGTGGCGCCGATGGGGATTTCCCAGGCGCGGATTTCTTTCGGGCCGGCGGTGAAATAGCTCTGCATTCCGAGAAGTTGATACGCCTCGCGCGCGAGCGTGGCGAGCGCGGGTTCTTTCAGGCCCATGTCTTTGAGCATCGCGTCGCGGTCGTCGCCGCCCAGCTCGGCCAATTCTGATTCGAGCTTTCCGCAGACCGGCACGACCGCCCCGCCTTCGGTCTTCGCGCGATCGCGAACTTTTTGAACGAGCGGGCCCTCACCGTGCAGATCCGCCTCGTCGACGTTGGCAACGTAGAGCACTTTTTTAGCGGTGATCAGGCCGAGGCTCTTCAGGGCTTTTTTCTCGTCGGGATTGAAGTCGATCTTTCGCGCCGGCTCCCCCTTTTCGAGGCTTGCTTTAGCCTTCTTCAAAACTTCCGCGCGGGCGGCGGCGTCTTTGTCGCCGGTGCGAGCGACGCGGATGGCTTTATCGAGCGAGCTGGTCACCGTTTCCAAGTCGGCCAGCATCAATTCGGTGTCGATCGTATCGATGTCGCGGAGCGGATCGACCGAGCCTTCGACGTGCAGGATCTCGCCACCTTCGAAGCAGCGCACGACGTGCAGGATCGCGTCGACTTCACGGATGTGCGAAAGGAACTTGTTGCCCAGGCCTTCGCCAGTGGATGCTCCGCGGACGATGCCCGCGATATCGACGACGCGCAACGCGGCCGGGATAATCTTCTCCGTCGGCATGAACTGGTTGATGATCTTCAACCGTTCGTCCGGCACGCTCACCACGCCGACGTTCGGCTCGATCGTCGCAAACGGATAATTCGCAGCGAGAGCGCCCGCGGCCGTGAGCGCGTTAAAGATCGTGCTCTTGCCAACGTTCGGTAAACCGACGATTCCAACTTCCACAGCCATAAGGGCGAGGAAGTGTAGGGTAAAAATGACCAATGACCAAATCCCAATGACCAATCAATGTCCAAGCACCAATGACGAATCGATTTTCGCTTGGTGCTTAGTCATTGCTCATTGATTGGTCATTGTGACCTTGGTCATTGGTGATTTGTTACGTCGATCGCCGACCGAACTCACTGTCGGCATCTTCGAACGCCGCCGCGGTTGTGTCGTCGACGTCGACGTCGTAGATGTAGTCGTGATCGAGGCGTGCCTCAGCCTGAAACCCGCTCGCGTGACCGCTGTGGACCGGCTTCTGATCGTCGGCGCGCCATGCGGGGATTGAGGGAACGTTGGCGGACGCCGCGAACAACCACAGGCTGCCCATGCAAAGCCCCAGAAAACAGAAACACATGAAATGTCGCAACTTGCCCCACATGGTGAACATCCTCTCGGGCTTGTATACGGACCCTCGCAGCGACTATTCCATCCGTAATAACATTCACGTATTTCGTGAATGTTTCGAAAACGTTTGAGAACTTTTTACTGCAACTTTTTATCGATGCCTCGCCGCGCGATGCATCAGAGAAAACCCGATGACAACCGACTCATTCAAAAGCTGGCTCGCCAACCCGTCGCGACATCCGCTGGTGATGGGCGTGCTCAATGTCACGCCCGATAGCTTCAGCGACGGCGGACGATTTTCGGACCCATCGGCTGCCATCGCGCACGGACGGGAGATGATCGACGCAGGCGCCGACATGCTCGATATCGGCGGCGAATCGACGCGCCCCGGCTCGCAGCCGGTCGACTCGGCCGAGCAGATCCGGCGTGTCGTGCCGGTCATTCGCGAACTTTCTGCTCACGCACGTCCGGCAATTCTGAGCATCGACACGATGCGTTCCGACGTCGCGGCTGCGGCGATCGACGCCGGGGCGACCCTGGTAAACGACATCAGCGGCGGGCGCGACGACGCACGCATGCTTCCGATCGTCGCCAGCCGCGGCGTGCCGGTCATCCTCATGCACATGCTGGGCACGCCCGCGACCATGCAGCAGGACCCGACTTACTCGGATGTAGTTCGCGAGGTGACCGCGTTTCTTACACAGCAAATCCGTGTCGCGATGGATTTGGGTATCGATCGCAAAAATATTCTGGTCGATCCCGGCATCGGCTTCGGCAAGACGATGGAACACAACCTCGCCCTGTTGCGCGACATTCGAAAAGTGGTCGAAGCGGTGCATCATCCTGTCGTAATCGGCGCCAGCCGAAAAGGATTTATCGGCCGCATCACCCGCCAACCCGAGCCGCGCCAGCGTGTCTTTGGGACAGCCGCCACCGTCGCTTGGTCGATCATGAGCGGCGCTTCGGTTGTACGTGTCCATGACGTTGGGCCGATGAAACAAGTGGTACAGATGACCGACGCGATCCTTCGGGGACATGCAGCGCCAGAGGCAGCGAGCGAACAACCCGATTGAATGACGACCCGGCCAACGGGTTTCTAACGCAGATTTTGAACGGGGTGTCGTGGTCGGATCGTCTGATTGCGGCTATATTTTCGCGTACGAGACAGGCGCAAGACCGGGTCTTCGAGATCACTGACATTTCATGCCGAGCGACCTCTTCAATTTTCAGATCTTCTGGACCGCGTTCCGGAGCTACCAATGGTGGCAGATCGCCATCGAGTGGCTGCTGATCGGTTCGGTGGTCTATTGGGTCGTGCGATTCCTGCGCGGCACGCGCGGCGCGCGATTGCTCAAAGGCATCGCGTTTGTCCTCATCAGCCTGTATCTGATTATCCGGTTGGCCGCGACGAAGTTCGAGCTGTCGCGCATCGACCTGCTCTATCGCCAGTTCTTGTCGTTCGCATCGATCGCGATCATCGTCGTCTTTCAACCGGAACTTCGCCGCGCGCTCATGCGACTGGGCGAGACCCGCCTTTTCCGCGGCTGGTCGAATCAGGTGAACGAAGAGATCGAACAGTTAGTGGAGTGCGCGAACTTCTGTTCGCGGCGAAAAGTCGGCGCGCTCATCGCCATCGAACGCGAAGTCGGCCTGGGCGGTATCGCCGAAAGCGGAACGTATCTGAACGCGAACCTCACGGCCTCGCTGCTGAATACGATCTTCTGGCCCAACTCGCCGCTGCATGATCTGGGCGTGGTGATCCAAGGCGGCCGCGTCATGTACGCGGGCGTCCAGTTTCCGCTGGCGGAAAGCGGCGAGCTGGAGCGCGAGCTCGGCAGCCGCCACCGCGCGGCCGTCGGCATGAGCCAGGAATCCGACGCCGTCGTGCTGGTCGTCTCCGAAGAAACCGGCGACGTCAGCATCGCCGAGCGCGGACAACTGATCCGCAAACTAACGCCTGAAGGTTTACACGGACTGCTCAGCGAACTACTCGGTCGCGGCGACAGCACCTTCAGCTACAAAAAAAGAGCGGCTTGAAGGACGACGAAGACGAGCCGTAATTGGCGTTGCGGTCCTACGATTTCACAATGAGCGAAGAATCTCCAACACCTTCGATCAAACCGCCGCCCAAGACGTCGGCGCTCGGCGATGCCGTGCGCGCATACCTTTGGAACCTGCGACGATGGTCCGCGCGCACGTTCACGGGCGAGAATCTCGTCTCCAGCATGAAGACGTTCGCCTGGGTCGCCCCGCTGACGATCCTGATCTGGGTGTATGCCGAACGCGAACAGGTCGTGCAGCGGGAGACGACGATACCGATCGCGGTGAAGAGCACCGATCCGAATCGCATCGTGTCGCTTCGCCCAGGCGACGAGAGCATCGTCGCGTTCATCGGCGGCCCGCGCCTGGCGGTCGATCGGGTAATCGAGCTGGTCACCAATCCCGGCAAGGGACCAATCGTGCAGATTGAGATTGATGGCCGCGGCTATGAATCCGGCAAATGGGTGCCGGTCGATACCGAGCGATATGTCGGCGAGAATCCGATCTTTCGCAACCGCGGTGTGGCCATCACGAGTTGCAAGCCACGAACGCTTCAGATCCTCGTCGACGAGCTCGTCGAGCGCGATGTTGAAGTGCGCGTGCCGACCGACGTGACAAATCTCGCCGGCTCACCGGTCTTCGAGCCCAGCACCGTCCGCGTGCGCGGGCCGAAGACGAAGCTGGAAGACCCGCGCCAGCCGCTGGTGATCACCGCGGATCTGGCCAACCGCGAAGAAATCCAACTCCCCGGCCCGCACCAACTTCCGGCCGTCTCGGTGCGCGCGAACATCAGCGACCCGTCGATCACGCTGTCGCCGAGCACAGTCAAGGCCACGCTCGACGTGAGCCAGAAAGAGGAACGCTACCTGATCGCCTCGATGCCGATCTGGCAAAGCACGCCCACCGGCTTCCTCGAAAAATATCGAATCGAGTGCCCGCCAAGCATCTCCAACATCACGGTGATCGGTCCGCACGACCAGATCGAGCTGCTGCGCAAAGGCGAAGTCCGTCCCAAAGCCCAGCTAGAAGTCACGGCCGAGGACGAGGGCAAACAACGCACCGCGCGCGAGCTCAAGTTCGACCTCCCCGATCGGGTAAAAGTCGTCGCGGAGGACAAAGAAAAGACGAAGGTTCTTTTCCAACTCGTGAAGCCGGAGTGATCGATCGATCACTCGTAACGTCTGGACTACGACTCCGCTCCCCGCACGCCCGGTCAGAGCGGCCCGCGCTGAGCTTGTCGGACCGTACTCCGCGCCGGCCGGGATTCGTTTCGGGAGGGAACAAAGGGGTCACGTCCTGCTCGGTACAAAACTCAAGCAAGCGAGCCGACGATGTGCATCAGGTTGGGACAGAATGAACGTGACCCCATAATGGCCTTGACGACGAACCACCTCCTTAAGCTGAGCACGGGTGTCGTCGGCGCAATTTGTGCCGCGTGGTTGCTGACAATCTCCCTTGCATATTGCGTCTCGATGAACCGGGAGACAATGGAAGTCTGGCCACTGCGATCGCCCACCCCGCTTGCTGCTTCGCTTTATCTGCTTTGGAGCATCGTCTTGCTGCCGGCTGGCTTGGTGTTTGGATTGAATCACTTCCGAAACAGACGAGGCACTCTGCTCGTTCTTATTGGCCTGACCATTGCGCTGTGGTGCAACGCCGTGCTGCTGACGCTGCCGTACCTCGGCGTGTACCCCAATCTCATCACAATCACGCTTGTGAAAACGATCGCGCGACAGCCGATCACCCCGACATTCGAAACGCTCACGGTTCTGGTTTTGAATCTTGTGATTTGGGGAGGATTGGGCCTCCTCGCCGTGCGCACCAAGCGCGATCACTGAGCGGGCTGCGTCTACGACCTCCGCGCCACGCCGGGGCGATGTCCGGAATGCGGGACGGCCGCGGCTTCGACAGGCCCTTAGCCGAGTTACGATGCACTGGTGGGAAAGCCACGACGCATTCTCCGATTGTTCACCACAGCCTCCGCCGGGCTGTTCCTCGCTTCGGTATTCCTGTGGATACGAAGCTTCAGTGTTCGAGATACGATTCTTCACATCGAACACGATGGCACGAATTACCAGGCGTGGGCTGCTTACTCGTACGCGGGATCAGTTTTATTTGATCAGCACTGGGGCCGACTCGCTCCGGATGGGACGTACTTCGGGTTCAGACGAAGCCTCCTCCGCATCGAGGAGATCCGGAAGTGGAATTTCATAAGTAGTCCTAGCGCCGATGTAAGTTCGGCGAAGTTCGACTGGGATGGGCTGGGGTTCGCGCATCGTCCGTATACTCCGCCCAAGCCGCCCATGCCGACAGATCGATGGGCAGACCCTCAGAAGGATGCAAGCTGGGGGCTGAAGTTTCCACATGCACTCTTGGCGCTATTGTTCGTGATCGCGCCCCTTTGGCATCTTGGGTCTTACTACAGAGCAAGGCGACGAAGATTGATCGGCCGTTGCCTGCAATGCGGCTACGACCTCCGCGCCACGCCGGCGCGATGTCCGGAATGCGGGACCCTTCGACAGGACTCAGGGCAGGCGGCTGCACGGGCTTGACGTCGCCCGATTAGCGTTCGTCGAGTTCACCGCTACCTGGCATTCGGCCATGCTCGTCGATGTAGGTCACCATCTCTTGCAACCATCGAAGCATTTCGTCGAGGGCATCGCCGGAAGCTGCAGATGTTAGCGCTAGCTCGAGTTGATCCGCTTCGTCGCTGGTAGGAGTTCGACCATGTTCCGTCATGAAGGCGATCGTTCGGCGGTAGCAATCGGCCACCTTTGCCGGAGCTTCCGGACTCCCGTGGCCGGGGATCCGCTGATCGGCGTGGGCATCGCAGAGATGGCTTTCGCTTTTGATCCCGTTGTGGATTTCCGTCAGGTGCACCGTAGATGGGGAGTCGCACAGGTCGCACTTCATCGCCATGATTATAACGCCATGCGAACAGTTGAGCGTGCGGCTACGACCTCGGCGCCACGCCGGCGCGATGTCCGGAATGCGGGACACACGCAATGCAGAATGCTCCGCCGGGGTACAATCCGCGCGTGCGAAAGCTGCGTCGTATCGTGCTCAATGCGCTCACGGTGCTCTCAGCTCTGCTCTTGGTTACGGCGATCTTCGGTTGGAAACGCAGCATGACGAGACACGATCTCGTGAACTGGCAGCCAACCGACAACTCGCTCGCATACGTGCTGCTGCCAGCCAGCGGAGAGCTCACGCTTGGCCAAGGGTTTTTCTGGGGCTTGGAAAACCGTGCGCGATTCTATTACAGCCACGCGAGGGTCGCTGCAAGACCGTTTTCTTTGGGTGATCCGATACACGTGGGTGAGCTTCCGGTGGATGGGCATCCAAGATCCTGCGAACCGAAGCATGATCATCGTCGCTATTCCGTACTGGTTGATCTGCTGTGTCTCGATTGCAGTTCCCGTCGGCCGCGCTTCGGTACGGACAATTCGCCAATTCAGATCGCGTAGGGAAGGGCTGTGCGTCACCTGCGGCTACGACCTCCGCGCCACGCCGGCGCGATGTCCGGAATGCGGGACTGAGCCATTGCGGATTGCGGATTGATGAATGCAGAATGATCAGCGCGGTACAATAAATCGGAGCGCCCGATCGACGTTGAACCAATCCATTATGCAGATCGAGTGACGCCGTCGGCGCGGCATCCCCTGACACGAGTCATGAAATACGCGATCTGCGCTGCGCTTGCTCTGGTGCTCGCTGCGCTGGGATGGATCGTCGGCATCATTGTTTTGGGACCGTCGATTACAGTTGCGGTCACGAACCAGGGCCCGGCCGTCATGCGCAGCGTGACAGTGCTCCTCGGCGGAAAAGCGGTGTCCATCGGTGACATTCCAGTTGGACTAACACGCACAGCGCGCGTCAGGCCCGAGGGTGATTCCGGTGTCGAGATACGGTTTATCAACTCAAGCGGCGATCCATCCAGCCTGATTATGGGCACATACATCTCGAATGGTTTTGGTGGGGATATCCATATCACGATCGCGAATGAGAAGGTCACGGCGACAAAGGTCAACATTGGACCGCGTTTGTTCTAAATGCTTCGCTTTTCGCCATCGGCGCGGGTACGACCTCCGCGCCACGCCGGCGCGATGTCCGGAATGCGGCCAGTCTGCCGCCTGCGGATGCACTCGCTTTCGTGCGATGGACCGCGAACAGTTTGGTTTGCGGGACGGATGCTAGAACTCTAGCATGATCGAAAATGGCAAAGCAACGATCACTTGTGTGGGTGCTAATTTGCATTGGGATCATGGCGAGCGGTTTTGCTGTGCACAAGGTGATTGGATGGGATTCACGCTACGAACCTGAGAAGCTGATCGGGTTATCAGAGTCGCAGGTCTTGGCAACGTTTGGGGTGCCGGACTATTACAATCGAGATGTGGGTTTAGCCTCACCCCCCGAGATACCGGTGGCGATTGCATACCATGGGCCGCTCGGCCAGACGTACGTGATCACGTTCGTCGATGGGAAGGTGACCGACGTCCGGCGACTCCGAAAATAGCTCGGGTGGCGTTAGAGGACAGCGCGACAGTCGCGACAGTGACGGCGCGCCTCTCAGGTTTTGCTCTGCGGCTACGACCTCCGCGCCACGCCGGATCGATGTCCGGAATGCGGGACGCCCGTAGATGGGGAGGTGAGGAGGTGAACGCGTGAGCAGGTGAAACGAGAAAGCGGCGTCATTACTGATAAGCCAAGCTGATGACCCCGTTTTCGCTCCCTTCCTTGCGCTGCGCCAATCGGCCTTGCGGCGCGCAGCGCTGTAAAGGTGAAAATCGAAAAATCTGTCTGCGTTTTCAGCGTGCATTGACTGGTTTGCCGATTGCGCTGCGCGGATGAAGCGCGCCGCGCGCAACGGGTCCAGGTATATGGGGCGCGCATGTTTTTTTGCGCCCCGCCCGGCGAGGTCCGGTGTTCTTTGAGAACTTGGTTCGAAAGCGATGGCCGAGGACGCGATTGGATTCCCGAGAATTCCCGAAAATGCCCGATCGGCCGGAATCGTCTCAGCGGCAAGCGTTGGCCCGGCCGGACGTTGGGCTTCTGCGAGGCGCGGACCATCGGGAATGGCAAGAATGGAGTCGAGAAACATTCGAAAACGAAGCCATTTGACCGCAACGGTCGGTCCGCTCGTACGGAGTGCAGCGGCCGGTACTTAGGCGAGTTTTGAGGCGTTGGCTGATAGGAAATGCGCGATCAAATCTGACGGAACGAAGCCATCGGCCCGATGGTTGAATTTGCTCCGCAAGTTCTTGTGGAATCACAGATTTCGGTTTGGTAGGATTTTCGGCGGTACGGTTCGCGTTCCTGGTTCATGGTGCGTTGCTTTGTATCTCGCCTCGACATCATCTGCTGTTCGCGCAGTCCTACCCTGCGGGCCTCAGCCAAAGGCCCCTTTCGGTCAAACCCGGAAAGTTCAAAGTGGGTTTGAATCGCCCTATTTATTGAGGAGATCGCATGGGCACGCGTTTGTACGTCGGCAATCTGAGCTATCAGGTTGACAGTTCGGAATTGCAGCAGTTGTTCGCGCAGCACGGCACGGTGGCCAGTGCCGAAGTCATTAGTGACAAGCTCACTGGTCGCAGCAAAGGCTTCGGGTTCGTGGAGATGGGCACGGAAGACGAAGCACAGGCGGCGATCGCCGCGCTGAACGGCCAGGAGCACGGCGGCCGCGCGCTGACCGTCAACGAAGCCGGTTGCGCGCCGGAGGTCGTGCTCGAGGCCACCCACGAGTCGGCGCTGGAGTTCATCGACCTGGCGGACCTGAAGCAG
>JACMJD010000167.1 GCA_014380825.1 Phycisphaerae bacterium
ATTCGCGTTCCGTCCGCTCACAACGCAATCCTCAACGGTTCGACGATCACGCCGGGAACCAACTTTGCCGTGCCGAACAACGCTCGGCTGAACCTCAACGGCACGGTCACAAACAACGGCAGCCTTACGATTACGTCCGGCGCCGCCCACTCTTTCCTCTCCCCCGTCAGTAACAGTTCGGCCACGCTGACCGGCAGCGGCGTGACTCGCTTCACCAGCAATCCGGGCGTTACCAACGCCGGCATTGACGGCCAGGCGACGCTGACCATCGCCGCCGGGCACACGGTCGCCGGCGCCGCGTACATGAACAACACGCGCGTGATCAACAACGGCACGATCCTCGCGGACCAGTCCGGCAACGTCAGCATGTATCTCGACCCGTACAACGGGAACGCTAACGCGATTGTCAACAACGGCACGTTGCGCGCGGCGGGCGGAACGCTCAACCTCGCCGGCGACTCCGGCGGAAACATTTCCGGCAACGGACCGCTCATCGCCGATGTCAACGGTACGATCCAGACGGTCAACAGCATCACGGGAAACATCGGGCCGGTCAGTGGCGCGGGCACGTATCGCGCCACTTCGTCATCGAATCTCGGCCATCAGTACTTTCGTGTCGGGACGCTCGAAGCGATCACCAGCGGAACTGCCCGCGTGACCGCCAACGGCACCAACACCGGCACCAGCCGCGTGAGCATGCTGTCGATCACGGCGGGCAAGGTCGATCTGACCGACAACGACATGGTGATCGACTACACCGCCGGCAACACTCCGATCAGCACCGTGCGCGGATATCTGCAAACTGGTTACGGCGGCGGCACTTGGAATGGCAATGGCCTGATCACGTCGCTGGGAACAAGCAACAAGCGCCTCGGCTATGCCGAAGCATCCGACGTCTTCACCAGTTTCCCGGCAACCTTCTCCGGCCAGCAGGTCGACAACACGACCGTGCTAATCAAATACACCTACGCCGGCGATGCGGACTTAAACGGCATCGTCGACTTCGACGACTACAGCCGCATCGACGCCGGCTTCAACAACAACCGAACGGGTTGGGTCAACGGCGACGTCGATTACAACAACATCGTCGACTTCGACGATTACTCGCTGATCGATCAGGCGTTCAACACACAGTCCGGCACGCTGCGTCGCGCGATGAGCTACCTCGACGGCAGCGATCGCAGCGATAAGGGAATGGATGCCCCGGGGCTTCAGCTCGTCCGGGCACACCTACAGCAATTCGGCGAGCAATACGCCGCCGGATTCCTCAACTCCGTGCCGGAGCCAAGCAGCATGTTGGCTCTGACCGCGTTCGCGTTCATCGCACCGCGCCGATCACGGCGAAGCCGCGCAAGATAGTTCATGTTCCTCCACAACTGCAGCAGCGGCGTGCCTCCAAGGCGCGCCGCTGCTGCGTTCGTTTCAGTGCGGCTTCGGGAGATGTCCCGATGATTTCGCACCCGGACCAACGCCTTTTGTCCGCAACTGGCTCGGGCATTGTTGTAGCAACTGCGTCGTACCGCACAATCGGTGGGGAAAAAGCAGGATAATCTTGACGTCAGGATGCCTGCCCGGATTTCCTGCGCGGATCATTTGGCCATCTCTCCTATCTCAATGCAGCCAGCGCGCCTCCAGGCACTTTCTGGCGAATTAGGAGAAAACATGTCCAAGCGGCACCTCCACCAGACGGCCAAGCGCTCGCAACAACACCAGTTGGGTCGACCGAAAGCGGTTCGCGGGATTATTGAGCCACTCGAGTCACGCGTGCTGCTGGCGGGGACGCCGGCTGAAATCCGCTGGACGAACGCCGCCACCACCACCGCCGGGGGCGGCGCGGACACCGACGGCTTCGGCGCCGCGTTCGGCACGCTCGCGCCGGTCGCGCGGGGCGTTGTGCATTCGATCATCGACACCTATGAGGTGATGATCGGCAGTTTCAACTACGCCAGCAGTAGCACGTTCTACAGCCTCACACTGCGCGTCGGGGCCCCGGCGAATGAGTTCGGCGGCTCAACCACCGTGACCGCGGCTTCCGGCATCAAGCCCCGAGCGGGCACGATCACGATGGACGGCGGCAATGTCGACGGTTCACCGAACAGCGACAACGGCTGGTTCATCGACCCAACGCCGTACGACGCCAGCGAATTCTGGGGGACAATAACCAACGCGTTTGCCGGCGACGCCGGCATCGGCAGTCCTGCGGATGGGAAAAGCGACTTCTACACCTTCGTGGCGCACGAAATGACCCACGCGATGGGCTTCGGCACCGCAACTGCATTCAATAACCTGTGCACCAACACCGGCATCTCTGACGGCGGTGCCGGCACTCTGTTCGTCTTCCGCGGGCCGAGCATTCACCACCTCATGTCGAGCACTACCGGAACCACGGACTCTGGTGTCGGCAAGCACAGCGCCGGTCCGGGCTGGACGACCGACTTCGGCGGCGAGACGTACATGGGCGCACGGGACATTGCCAACTCCGGCTTCTTTCGTGGGAAGCGCTGCCTGGTCTCCAACACGCTTGCGCTCATGCTCAAAGACGCTCTGGGCTACGACGTCGTCATGCCCTCGCAGTTCTACACGATGTATGCCGGCTTCAACCAATCCACTGGAGAGCTCCTTGTTCGCGGCGGCGATTTTACCTTTTCGTCCCAAAGTCATGACTTCGTCAACGTCTGGTGGGACGGGCTGGATTTCAACGTCTCGATCGATGTCAGCAACGATGTGCCCGGCACTGGCGCACTTGCCGGCGCGGGGAACCTGGGCGCCTTCGTTAGCAAGTTCCGGCCGTTTCTCTTTAACCACGTCACGATCAACACGTCGGGCGGCAATGACTACGTTTTCGTGGACAGCGTGTATCACCACATGTTCGTGAACACCTCAATTGGCGCCGACTTCATCGTCGTGGGCGGCGGCGACTATGACGCCAACATCACGAGCGGCGTGACCGTGGACGCCGGCCAATCCAACGACGCCAGCGGCAATCCCGACCAGGACATCTTCACGATCGACGACTCCGCCGACGACCTCGGCTTCGACACCCACACGATCCGCACGGCTTTCTATCACAAGTCGCCCGCTGCCGGCACGTTCCCGACCAATATCGAATTCTTCCGGATTCTCGGCGGACCGCAGCATGACACATTCAACGTCGAGAGCACACCCGCGGGTACCCGCTTGGACATCGAAGGTCGCACCGGTAACGACCGGTTGATAGTCGGCAACCCAACGCTCAGCAACATCGCCGGCGAGGTGAATTTCCTCGGTGGCACTAACAACGATACCGCATCGTTCCTTGACGGATCCTATCCAACCGCCGCCGCCTACAGCCTGACCAACTTCCGCGTGTCGCGCCCCGGCATGGCGTTCGTGACGTTCACGGAAACCGAGTCGGCCAGTCTCGCCGC
>JACMJD010000168.1 GCA_014380825.1 Phycisphaerae bacterium
CACGAAGATCGATGTGAAGACGAAGGGCTTGCCGCTGGCGAGTCACGTGAAGGGGAACTCGTGACAACTTCCCCGTTGGTGATTGCAGACTGTCATCCAGAGCGGTACTCCGCGAAGGATCTGTCTGCACACGTCAGGCTAGATGCTTAGCGGAGTACCGCTCAGGATGACAACACGCCTCCAGAAGTATTTTCTTCTTCGCGTTCCTTCTCCTAGTTCGCTCCTTCGCGTCCCTCCCCGCATTTCGATATGCCAAACGCAACTCACATCGCGTACATCGGAGTCGGCGCGAACGTCGGCGATCGCGAAGGAAACATCCGCGCCGCGATCGACCGTCTGCGCGAATCACCGGACGTCGAAGTTCGGCAAGTGTCGAAGCTCATCGACAACCCCGCGGCCGGGGGACCGGCCGGCTCACCTTCGTTTCTGAATGGCGCGGTGGACGTGTCGCCCCCAGTGTCCGCGCGCGACTTGCTCGATCGGTTACTCGAGATCGAGAAATCGCTCGGCCGCGAGCGCCGATTGAAATGGGGCCCGCGGACGATCGATCTCGATCTGTTGTTGTTCGGCGATCAGATCATCGCCGAGCCGGGCATCACGGTGCCGCACGCGCTGCTGCACGAGCGAACGTTTGTTCTCGAACCGATGCACGAGATCGCGCCGAACGTGATTCATCCGACGCTGCGAAAGTCGATGGCGGAATTGCTGGCGCAAATGTCCAAACGCGAATCATCCGAGTAAACTGCCGGGCATGTCCCACGGCATGATTGTCGCCACGACTATTGCCGATTGTCGAAAGCGTCGAGCAAGTCTCGTCGGCCGAGTTGCGCTCGTGCCGACGATGGGCGCGCTGCATCAGGGCCACCTGTCGCTGATCGAACTGGCGAAGCAGCGCGCGGACAACGTCGTCGTCAGCATCTTCGTCAACCCAACCCAGTTTGGCCCGCGCGAAGATTTCAACCGTTATCCCCGGCCAATCGAATCGGACCTCGCACAATGCAAAGAGGCCGGCATTGCGATGGTTTTCAATCCATCGGCAGAAGAAATGTATCGCCCCGATACGCCGGCGATGTCGATCGAAATCCCGCAGCTCAGCGACGTGCTGGAAGGCAAGCACCGCCCCGGCCATTTCAGCGGCGTCTGTCAGGTCGTGGCGAAGCTGTTCAACATCGTTGAGCCCCACGTCGCGGTGTTCGGCCAGAAAGATTTCCAGCAACTGCGTATCATCAAAGCAATGACCGAAGGCTTGAATTGGCCGATCGAAATCATCGGCGCGCCGACCGTTCGCGAGGACGACGGCATCGCAATGAGCAGCCGCAACGCGAATCTGTCGAAGGACGAACACAAACGCTCGCTCGCGATCAGCCGCGCGTTGAATCAAGCGAAAGAGGAACTCGCGACCGGCGTGAAACAAACGAACCGCTTGATCGCGACGATGCGAAACGTCGTGCTGGACGTCGGCAAGCTCGGACGCGTGCCGGTGTCGGTCGATTACGTGGCCGCTGTTGATCCGGTCACGCTGAAAAACGTCGAATCGATCGATGGCCCGACCGTGCTCGCCATCGCAGCGCGAGTCGGCAACACCCGGTTGATCGACAATATGATTGTCGAGCCCCCGACCGAATTGCCGCCGAAGAAAAAGGACGATGACGACGAATGATGCCGATCCTGTTCCATATTCCGGGCACGGACATCCCGATCTACAGTTACGGGCTGATGATGGTGGTCGGATTTCTCGCGTCGATTCAGCTCGGCAAGTATCTCGCGCGGCGCTACGGTTTCGATCCGGAACTCTTCGTCAACATCGGCCTGATCGCGCTGGTGACCGGCGTGGTCGGCGCTCGGTTAAGTCACGTGCTGGAAAACCTGCCGGAATACACCAGCGCCTCGCGCAGCTTCCGGGAAAATCTCTGGGCCGCCATTAATATCCGCAGCGGCGGCCTGACGTACTACGGCGGATTTCTGCTGGCGTTTCCGTCGCTGCTCTACTATGCGATCAAAAAGAAAATCCCGTTGCGGTTCGGCATGGACATGGTCGCCCCGTGCCTGATGATCGGCCTTGCGTTCGGAAGAATCGGCTGCTTCCTCAATGGCTGCTGCTACGGCGCGGTTTGCGAAATGCCCTGGGCGGTCACGTTTCCATACGCGAGCATTCCGTACACCGATCAGGTGAAGGACGGTGAGCTGGCCGCACCTCCTGAGTTGATCAAGACGGACGAAAATCGCGATCGCCTCGTTGAACCCGCCGAGCTCCAAGCCCGGCCGGCGCTCGCGGAGATCGCCGCACACGAACATTCGCTGCCGTTGCACCCCGCGCAGTTGTACAGCGCGTTCACGGCGCTGCTGATCTGCGCCCTGTGCCTGGCTTATTTCACCATGCCCCACGCCCCTGGCCGCGTGTTCGCGCTGATGCTGATCGTCGAGGGCATCACGCGATTCCTGCTCGAACTTCTCCGCATCGAGCCGCCCGTCGTCCACTTGGCCGGATATGGCTTATCGCTCAGCATGGTCTTGGGAATCAGCTTCGTCGCGCTGGGGCTCGTGCTCTGGATTCTCTTCGGTAAACGCGCCCCCCAACCCGCGCAAGGATTCCCAGTCGTGGCAACGACGTGAAACAGGCACTTGTCAGACCGACGTGACGGACTATACTTGCCATGTCCGAAAACTGCGGGCGATTAGCTCAGTTGGCTAGAGTGCTAGCATGACACGCTAGAGGTCACAGGTTCGAGCCCTGTATCGCCCATCCGGCTGATTGATCAGCGATTGAGACACATGAATCGCATACGATTTCGCCCGGTTACTCCGGGCGATTTTCGTTTTCGTGCTCGGAGACGGCCGCTCAATCAGAATCGATCGTGAGTGGATACTTTTTCGATAGCGATAGACTCACGTCCGAATGGGGAAATCTGCCAACACGCTTTACTACGGCGACAACCTCGACATCGTGCGGCGATACATCGACGACGAATCGGCCGACCTGACTTATCTTGACCCGCCGTTCAACTACAACGCCGAATACAACGTCCTCTTCGCCGAGAAGGACGGCACGCAGGCGCACGCGCAGATCAAAGCGTTCGAAGATACCTGGACATGGGACTTGGAAGCCGCCCAGGAGTACGCCGAGGTGCTGCGCTCCGGCCCCGATCACGTCGCCAAGGCGCTCAAGGGCCTGCACGATTTCCTCGGCGGCTCCGACATGCCCGCGTACCTGCAGCGGCAAAAGATGGCCGGGCGGGATGACGATTTCGAGGGGGATGCGGGCGGGGAAACCAGACGAGCTTTGGTTCCTTCGATCTAAATTGCCCAAGTTGATAACGATTCGAGTGCGCGGGCGCAGCAGGTCGATTCTCGACGTTGATCTTTTTCTCTCGCGGCTCGTAGGGTTGCGAGACCGAAGATGTCCGCCAAGTCGCGAACCTTCAGCGCAGGTCTCATGAAATCGTGCTCGCGTCAGGTTTCGGCGGGTCGTTCTGCGCCACATGTCGAATCACTCGAACGTCGACAACTGCTCGCCGGGAATGTCTCGGTTGTCGGCGGAGAAAATTTCACCGCGACGATCACCGGCGACAAGAAAGCCAACTCCATTGACATCAGACTCTCCGGCACTGACGGATATCTGATCCGCGGACTCGGCGGCACCAAGATCAACGGGGCGGCCGAGGTGTTGCTGAAATCTTCGATCTCGGCGTTCTTCAATATCTCGCTAGGCAAAGGCAATGATTTCGTCTCGATCGTCGGGCCTGTGAACACGCAGACCGTTTCCATCCTTACAGGCGACGGCAACGATCGCGTGAGCCTCTCGCAAGTCAGCCATTTCGGCGATCTGAAAATCTCAACCGGCAAGGGCAAGGATTTCGTCGCACTGTCGACAGTCAGTGTGACACGGGCGCTGGCGATCGACACCGGGGCCGACAACGATGCAATCCAGTTCGCGGCTGTTCAAGCCGAGGGCAATGCGAGCGTCAGCGGCGGCAAAGGAAAGAACACGTTGACTGGGTCCGCGCAGTTGAATGTTGCCGGAGCGAAAACCATCAGTGCACTGAAGTTGGCTAAGACTGAAAATCGCGACAAGGATGATGATGACGACGATGACGACGATTAGACTGCAGCGTTAATTTAGGATCTGTCGCTATGCGGGATAAATGCATCCCTAACGTACGGGTGTGAGAGAGGTTTCATCGCGGCAAGGTATTTGCATGTCCGACACCATGCTATATTCGCATCACATCCCAGCTTCACATCCAGGGGAGTTGCCGCGTCCAGAGCTGCTGCTATTGCAGGTGCAGCGTGAGAATCTCATTCGCCACAATCGGCGGCTGGTGATGCAGATCGAAGAACTGACGCGGCAGATCGAAGCGGAGACGCTGCGCGTTTCATCTCAGGAAGCCCGTGTGCTGAATCACAGCGCACTGAGCGCGTGACGCACCAATCCGTAATTCGTCATTCGTCTCATTTAAATTCTAGATTGTGACTCCCCTTGGATTTTGACTTTACCGGCCGGCGATTGCGTCGCCGAGGCGCACCGCCCAAGTCGGCCGGCCCGTTTCTTTCGCCTGCGATTCGGTTGTCGTCGCGCGGACTCGGCGGCGAATCTCATTCAGACGCTCTTCCAGTCGCAGGTCGGCGGGATGCCGCCTGATGCGCATGACATGACGCAGTTCGGCATCCAGCCGCCGCATCTGCTTAGCCGTCTCGATCGACTCCGCACGACGACGCTGGTAATCCTTCGAACGGAAGTACGCCGCCGCCGCGCCGATTCCCGCCCCGCCGACGCCGATCAGCACGTCCTTGACGATTTCGCTTGGCGTGAACCGCGCCCGGCGAGGTTCACAGCGCTGCAGCTGCGGACGCAACATCCCCGGCACGGGCGAGGTGTACCGCTTCCCCTGCGGGCGCGGCGTTTGGGAAACTGGCGAAGCTGATTCGGGGATCCCTTGGTTTACCCGTTCCTCCTGGCTCATCGGAATCGCATGCGCCGACGGCACGACCGTGCGGCCCTTGCTCAGCACATACGCTTTGGTGTATTCCGCCCCGAAGAACAGAATCCATGCCGAGTAATTCACCCAGATCAACAACGCCGCCAGCGAGGCCGCCGCACCGAACGCGGAGGTCGCGCTGCCCTTACTCAGGTATACGCCCAGCAGCACCTTGCCGATCGTGAAAAGCACGGCCGTCAGCAGGGCACCGCGCCAGACGTCCGACCAAGTCAGTTTCACATCGGGCAGAATCTTGAAGATCAGTCCGAACAAGACGAACGTGATGCCAATCGATAGAAAGAAATCCAACACGTGGCCGGCCACCTGGGACTCGCCGGTAAGACGCGCGCTCATGCCCGTAATGAAGGTGCTGGCTGCCAGCGACGTCAGTAGGATGAACGCGATGCTCAGCACCATCGCCAATGAAAGCAGACGCGTGCGGATGAAGTTCCAGATGCCTTGGTTTGGTTTGGGTTTGACATCCCAGATTGTGTTGAGCGAATCCTGGAGCTCGCCGAACACGCCGGTGGCGCCCACGATCGCCAGGATTATGCTGATGATCGTCGCGAACACGCCCGCGCCCTGCTTGTCGGCAGCGGCGAGAATCTGATTCGCCTGGTCGGGCGACATCCCGCCAATCACCTGACCCATCGCAGCGACCACTTGGCTGCGCGCTTCTTCACTGTTGCGAATAAAGATGCGCGCAACGAAGACAGCGATCACCAGCATCGGCGCCAGCGCGAACGCCGTGTAGTACGCCAGCGCCGCGGCCATGCGCGGCGCCTTGTCTTCCCAGAATTCAGAAAACGCGCTCTTGGCGACGCCCATGGCGGTCTGATGCTTTCCAGCGTCCGTGTTGGCGGGCATGATTGGTCTCCGTGGACTGCGACAAAAGAACAACACCGAAGGCAATTTCCATGCCGAGTCTCCGCACGCCGATCTTCATTCTGTTGATGCTGTCGAGCGCCTTGCACGCCACCGGGCCGGCGACGGCCCCGACAACTGGTCCGGCCACGCGACCGTATGCCGGGCTGACGTTGCGGGACGATTCGTCCGGCAAGGTGCTGGTCAGCCACATCGCGCCCGGGCCGCTCGGTGGGCGCGGCTTCAAGTCGCCGCACCTGTTTCGCGGCGACACGGTCGTCTCGATCAACGGTTTGCCGATGAGCGGTAGAGATTTCAACGCGCTCGTCGCCCGCTCGAACGTGGGCGACGATATCGTGATGCAAGTGGCCCGCACCGGCGCCGGCACGGTCAGGCCCGTTCCCGAACCGACGGCCAACGGGAAGCTCGAAGAGCTGCGTTTCAAGCTTGCCGATTCGATGGACTGGGTTGGACCGGTCGAGTATCGAAAGCCCGAAGGCGCGTCGTTGACGGAAGTGATGAGCGCGATCGACCGACAAGTGTCACCGACCACAGCGCCGACACAACTCGAAGCTTTCATCGATCAACAGTTGGCTGCAAATGGCCTCTGCCAGCCCGTTGAAGATCTTTGCAAATTGCTTGTGCGCACGCAGGAGAACGACTGGGGCTTCAACTCGCTCTCCCTGATCGCCTATGGATTTCATCAGCCGAGGAAGCTGCCGCGATTGCAGAAGCTGCTCACCGACCCACTGCCGCAAGTGAGTGCCGATCCGCGCCAGTTTCTGGTTCAGGCAGCTCGAATGATTGATGTCGAGCCGCCATCAACGGAAGACGCGCCGGATTTGAGTGATCCCGACAAAGCGGTCGCGTGGCTCACAAAGCAACTAGATCTGGCGCGAGCGGATCTCGCCGGCGCGTTCGCGGGAATGTCGAACGATGAGCGCGCCGCGCTGCCAACAATGATGACGGCGGTCGTGAGTCACGCCGCGCGCCCGTCGACCATCGACAGCGCACCGGATGCGAACGGATTCATCAAAGCGATGCGGTCGACGATGCGCATCGACTACCGCGCGATGTTCAGCGCAGCGTCACACGTTTCCGGTCTCCTCGCGCTTCCGCCGCTTGCGGCGTCGCAGATCAAACCGCGCTCACCCACCACTCTTCCAACAGAACTCGACGGCGCAGTCACCGGTCCGATTCTCGCAGCATCTAAATCCGCATCAGGTTGGATCATCTACGGCAGCATCGACGCAAACACCTACGACCTCTCGCGCCTCGCCGCAGTCATCGACATCGGTGGTAACGACACGTACCGCTACTCCGACAAGACCCGCTTCACCGTTCAGACGATCATCGACTTCGCCGGCGACGATCGATACATCAGCGAAACAGGTCCCGGTCCCGGCGCGACCGTGATGGGAATCAATCTGCTGATCGACCTCGCCGGCAACGACATCTACCGCGGCCAAAGCATCTCGTGCGGCGCCGTGGTGCTCGGGATCGGCATGATCGTCGATCGCGGTGGCGACGACCGCTACGAAGGCACAACCTGGAGCCAAGGCGCTGGCGTGTACGGCGCGGGCGCGATCATCGACACAGCCGGCACCGACATTTACATCGCGCAGAATCATTCCCAGGCGATCGGCGGGCCGCGCGGGTTCGGATTGATCCTCGATTCGGTCGGCGATGACCTCTATCGCGCCAACGGTCCGTCGAAATCCGCCTACAGCACGCCCGGCGTTTACTACGCGATGAGCCAGGGCGTTGGCTTCGGCTTTCGCTACTACGACAGCGGCGGAATCGGCATCCTCGAAGACCTCGCCGGCAGCGATCGCTACGAAGGCGGCGAGTTCGCACAAGGCGGCGGGTACTACTATGGTCTAGGCATTCTGCAAGACCGCACCGGCAACGACGTCTACTTCGGTAATCGCTACTCCCAAGGCTTCAGCGCCCACGAAGCGATCGGCATGCTCGTCGACGAATCCGGCGACGACTCGTACTGGGGCATGACCGCCGCCAATCAAGCCGGTGCGTGGGATTACAGCATCGCGATGCTCATCGACAAATCCGGCAACGACACCTATCGCGGCGATGGTCTATCTCAAGGCAGCGCCGCGATGCAGGCGATCGCCTGGCTCATCGACTTAGGCGGCACCGATCACTACCTCGGCGCCGGCGCCGCGATCCAGGGGCAGAGCGCCGGCAACGAGTACCACCACCACGAAACCGGTTGCTTCAGTTGGTCGCTGCTGCTCGATGCAGGTGGTGGCACGGATTTCTTCAACAGCGGACGGGCGAACAACGCGGTCATCAAAACCGGTTCGCTTAACCCAAAAACAGAATCAAGCGATCTGAACGGACTGTTCATCGATTGCACCGAACAAGTCTCAGTGGACTGACCTTGCCCACGAAGGCAACGAGGGATTGAACGCGGGTCGCGAAGCTGCGAAGCACGCGAACGAACGCGAAGACAGATCGTGTCGGTCGATTTCGTTGCCACACTTCATACTTTCAAACACCGCCTCCCTACATACTGGGCGCGCTGAGCAAAACGAGCGCGCCGCGCGCAGCGCAATTTCAAAATCTCAGATGTCGTTGCGAAATCGATGCAGGAAAAATTATTTTTGGTTCAACGCGCGTTGCGCGGGCCCAATGGCTGGCGCGCAGCGCAATTTCAAATTCCCCCGCCAACGTCCCGGAAGGCACCCGCAGCTGTCATCCAAGATCGCCGTCAACGTGGGCCGGGGCATTCCGGTGAAGTAGGAACGTCGCGTCCGTGACCTGCACGGTGACGTTCCATTCGCGGTCGTTGTAGGCGATGATCGCCACGATCCAACAGCAGCCGATCGCCGCGGGGCTCGAGGGCAGCATCGCATTGATGCGCGACAAACGCGTCCTGATCGCTTGAGCAACCATGTTGAACTCCTCTGAGGGAAGTTTTCGCGCGAGCCCCGCTTCGAAACTGCACTTTGCCGTCACGCGTTCGGAAGCACAATGCCACTGCTTCAGATTAGGTAAATCCCCGACAACCCCGGGCGGTTGAATCGATCGCAGGATGAAGGCAACTGGGGACAGGAATGCTTGTGGGCATTCAACGCGGCCGGTCTGAAGGCTTGCGGAGAAATTCCAGGCGGGTGCGTTCTGCTTCCGTGAGCTCGTGCCGGACGCGAGCGAGCTCGCGTTGCGCGTCCGTGGTCAGGCGGTCGTAGCGGCGGTTCGTTTCGGCCTCGCGTTGGATCAGCTTTGTCTTGGCGGCGGCGGCTTTGCGGTCGTTTTTCGCAGTTGCGGTAATCTCACGATGCCTTGCGCCGCCGGGTCTCGGCGCGATTAAGGTCGAACAACATCTAAAGGCTCATCCAGAGCTCCGCGGAGGTCTTGAGCTGCGCCGCGAGATCGATGGCCGCGTCGGCGGTGACGCCGCGCTTGCCGTTGATCAACTCGTTGAGCCGCGCGTTGGTCCATCCCAGGCGCATGGCGAATTCGCGCTGCGATATCCCGGCGGGAATCAGAAACTCCTGCAGCAGCATCTGCCCTGGATGAATCGGGTTTGGGGGTCGCATGGTCATACCTCAGTGATAGTCAACGATCTGCACTTCATGGGCTCCGTCGCGCCAGCGAAACACGACGCGCCAATGCGCATTGATTCGGATCAAGCTATTGAATGGTCTCCCCCGGATCACACCGGCTTTCGTCAACCCCGTTACGAAGCTTGAAGACGGTAACTTCTGGCCGGCACCACGTGTGAATTCTTTGCCCATATGACAATCCGCGATTCACATAAAGATGCCGGCCCTGCACGCAGTAGTAGCCGTGCGTGTAGTGGCGGTAGCGGTGCGGGTACAGGCGCTTGCCGAGTTTGCTCGTCGCGACCTGCCGGCCATGCGTGTGGCCGGCGAGCATCCATTGCCAGGGGTATTGCATCAGCGAAGTCACGTTGGCGGGGTTGTGATTCAGGCAGATGATCGGGTCGTTCGGATCGACCTTCTTGAACGCCAGATCCGGATCGATGTGGCCGGACCATTCATCGTCCAGGCCGACGATCGTCAGCGGCTTGGAGGATTTGCCGTTGACCTTGATGCGATGGACTTCGTTGCGCAGGACGATCAGGCCGCGCTTCTCGAGCGCGCGCTCGAGCACATCGGCGCGGCGCTTGCCTTCGTTCGATTCGTTCTTGCCGTAGATGCTGTAGTCGTGATTGCCGAACGTACAGATGATGCCGTGCTTGGTCTTCACGCCTTTGAGGATGTCGGCCACGCGATCGGCAAAGCGATATCCGCCGGTGATCAGGTCGCCGGTGACGACGAGCAGATCGGGCTCGAGATCGTTGACCCACTTCATGTACTGAACGAGATATCGCCCCCACACCACCGGGCTGTAATGCAGATCGGAAAGTTGGACAATCTTGAGCCCTTGGAGCGACGTATCCAGCCGCGCCATCGGCATTGGCCGACGGTGAATATCGACCCAGGCGCGATTGAGCGGCAGCGCGTGCATGCCGGTCATGCCCAGGCGAGACATCGTCGTCCAAACCGCTTTCCGCCAGCCGTGCTGCTTTCGCCAGTCGGGGGTTTTCAGATATCGTTTGAGTTCGTCAACCATCCCTGATCTCACCGAGCACGAATTCTATTCCATGATCTGCAACGCAGTCTCCAGTTCGCTCCTAGCGTGATCATCCTTGGCGCGAACCGCGGCGTCTATGCCATCTTTGTACGATTGCCGAGCGGACGTGGCATCACCCTTTTGTTCGAACGCTTGGCCACGCTGATAGTACGCATAGCAATAATTGGGATCGACTTCGATCGTGCGGGAGTAGAAATCGATCGCCTTGTCGGCGTCGCCGAGCTTCTTGTGCTCCATGCCGAGAGCGTAGAGCAGAAACGCGTCGCGCGGTTGCTTCGAAAGCATTGTTTCGAGTTGAGCGAGTTTTGATTCAGGCACGGGATGGAGACTACGAGAGATCGCGGCAGGATGGAAGGCAACAAAAGAGTCTGTCATCCAGAGCGGTACTCCGCGAAGGATCAAGCTTCACGCGTCAGGCTAGATCCTTCGCGGAGTACCGCTCTGGATGACATTGCTTCGGTCGTGGACTAGCCCCGAATCGGCGAACACTTCATCTGAAAACTCTCGGCGACGGCTTGGTTCGTCACGCGTCCGCCGACGAGATTGATTCCTTCGCCAAAGCCCGGATCTTCCGCGGCGGCCTTCTCGTAGCCCTTGTTCGCGATCTTCAGCGAATACGGCAGCGTCGCATTGCACAGCGCAACCGTGCTCGTGCGGCCAACCGCGCCGGGCATGTTCGTCACGCAGTAGTGTACGACGCTATCGACGATGTACGTCGGCTGCTGGTGCGTCGTCGGCCGGGCGGTTTCGACGCAGCCGCCTTGATCGATCGCGACGTCGACGATCACGGCACCGCTCTTCATCTCAGGCAGATCTTTCTTCGACACCAGCCGCGGCGCTTTCGCGCCGGGGATCAGCACCGCGCCGACGACCAGATCGGCCTGTCGCACCTGATCGCGAATCGTTTGCGGATCGGAGAAAATCGTGTGTACGTTGGCGGGCATCACGTCATCGAGATATCGCAGGCGGTCGAGGCTCACGTCCATGATGATGACGTTCGCGCCGAGACCCGCAGCGACTTTCGCGGCGTTGGTTCCGACGACTCCGCCGCCCAGCACGACCACATGCGCCGGCGCGACACCGGGAACGCCGCCCAGCAGAATGCCGCGGCCCATCATCGGCTTCTCGAGAAACTTGGCGCCTTCCTGAATCGACAGCTTGCCGGCGATCTCGCTCATCGGCGTGAGCAGCGGCAGCGTGCCCTTTTTGTCCTTGATCGTCTCGTACGCGATCGCGGTGATCTCCGCTTCCATGCACGCCTGCAACAGCTCGCGGTCGGCCGCGAAGTGGAAATACGTAAAGATGATCTGCCCGGGCCTGCACAGGCTGACCTCCTGGCTTTGCAGCTCCTTCACCTTCTGAATCATCTCGGCCTTGTCGAACACTTCCTTGGCCGTGCCGACGATCTTGCCGCCGACTTTCTCGTACATATCGTCGGTGAACCCGCTGCCCACGCCGGCGTCGTGCTCGATAAACACCTCATGCCCGGCCTTCACGAGCAGCTCGACGCCGACGGGCATCATGCTGACGCGATATTCGTCCGACTTCACTTCCCGAGGGATTCCAACTCTCATTCATTCCTCCGCGGACGGGAAAAAGTTTTGCCGCGAAGGCACGAAGGGCACAAAGGAAATACAAGAATTAATTCAGGTATTCTTTTGTATTCCCTTCGTGTCCTTCGTGCCTTCGTGGCCGCATTGGTTTCTTCTGTCCGATAAACCGGACGCTCGCACCATCATAGCGGAATCGCGGCAATCACAAAATCGACGGGAACATTATCCGCACCGCTCAAAATTGCCGATGCAAACAGTGAACGTCTGTTGTCTCGACGCAACCGCGGAACCGCACGTTGTTTTCTCGCCACACGCACCATGCTGCAACCCAACACGCCACAAAAGCCGCGAGTGCTGATCCTTGATGAGGATCGGATCATTCTTCAATCGCTCAGCCAGTTCTTGAGCCGTGAAGGCTACGAGGTGAAAGGCGTCGACAACTCCGCCGACGCGATCTCGCGGCTGGAGTCCGGCCAGTTCGAGCTGTTGATCGCTGACATCAACATTCCGGGCGTAAAGCCGTCCGACTTTTTGCGCGACGTGCGTCGTCGCTTTCCGCATGTCGTGGTGATCGTCATCACCGGTTACGGCTCGATCGAGGGCGCGGTGGAGGCGACCAAGATCGGCGCGTTCGATTATCTGACCAAGCCGATCGTCGATGACGAAATTCGCGTGGTCGTCGAGAAGGCCGTGCGACAGCAATCGCTGCTGTTCGAAAATCAGACGCTGCGACAGCAACTCGATCTGCGCTTCGGGTTAGAAAACATCGTTGGCCACGATCATCGGATGTTGAAGATTTTCGATCTCGTCGACGCGGTGGCCGACAGTCGAACGACGGCGTTAGTCACGGGCGAAAGCGGCACCG
>JACMJD010000169.1 GCA_014380825.1 Phycisphaerae bacterium
CGATTCGTACAAATGGGAACTGCCTGTATCGAAGCGATCGCTTCGGCTGGGAAATCTTCAGGAGAAGTCCGCGCTATCGCGAAGCGCGCTGGCGGTTTATTCCAGCGACTGGGCCGCGAAGTACGCGGTCGAACATCTGGGCGCCGATCCGGCCAAGGTGAAGGTCGTGCCGTTTGGCGCGAACATCAGTGAATCGCGATCGCTCGATGACGTAAAACGCCTGATCGAACGCCGCCTCCACGATCGTCAGCGGGGCGATGTGTGCCGATTGCTCTTCATCGGCACCGGCTGGCAACGAAAGGGCGGCGACGTCGCGGTCGAAGTCGCGCGATTGCTCAACGAGCGAGGCGTAAAAACCGAGCTGACGCTGCTGGGCTCCGACGCGCCGCAATCGCTGCCTGCGTTCGTGAAGCGGGCCGGCTTCCTCGACAAGCGAACACCCGAAGGCCGCGCGCGGTTCAACGATCTGTTCGGCTCATCGCACTTCCTGATCCTGCCCGCGCTGGCCGAGGCGTTCGGCATCGTGCTGTGCGAGGCCAACAGCTTCGGCGTGCCGAATATCGCCACGAATGTGGGCGGAATTCCGACGATCGTGCGCGACGGCGTGAACGGTGCGCTCTTTCAAACAGGCGACGCGAAAGCGATGAGTGAGCGGATTGACGGACTCATGCGCGATCGAAACGCCTACGAACACCTCGCGGTGAATTCGTTCTGCGAATATCGCTCGCGACTGAACTGGGAGACTGCTGGGCGGACAGTGAAATCGATGTTGCGAGGGTTGACTCACTGAATCCTGCCGCAGGATGCCCCACCAAGCGCGGTACATCCTTTGCAAACGACCATGGAATGGCACACTCCTTCTCCGCTGCGCCCACCGGTCCGCTCGCCGACGGCAAACACGTCCGACGCAAAGTCCTGGTCACCGGTGCGGCGGGCAACATCGGATCGTACTTCGCGGAGAAGTCGCATCAGAAATATCGGCTACGCCTGATGGTCCGACCCGACGAAGACGCCAGCGATGAGACCAACAAGCTGAAGAAATATGGCGACGTCGTCACCGCCGATGTCTCCAGCTTGGACGACATGAAGCGCGTGTGCGATGGCATCGACACGGTGCTGCACCTGGCCGCCAACCCGTCGCCCAGCGCGACGTGGGGCAGCATCCTCAGCGCGAACATCAACGGCGCGTACAACACGTTCGTCGCCGCCAAGGCGTGCGCGTGTCGGTGAGTGATCTACGCAAGCTCCATCCACGCCGTGAGCGGTTATCCATCGGACGTGCAGGTGAAAACCAGCGAACCCGTCAACCCCGGCGACCTTTACGGCGTCAGCAAATGCTTCGGCGAAGCCCTCGCGCGATACATGGCCGAGCAGGAAAAGCTCAGCGCCATCTGTCTCCGCATCGGCGCGTTCCAACCGATGGAAGCGGCGCGCGATCCGGGCAGCATCGGCATGTTGGACGCCTGGATCAGCCGGCGGGATTGCAACCAGCTCATCGAAAAGTCAATCGACGTAGAAGAACTGAAATTCGCCATCTTCCATGGCCTGTCCGACAACCGCTTCAAGCGATTAGACATCTCCGACGCCCGCGAGTTGATCGGCTACGCCCCGCAAGATGATCTGACGGAAGTGAACCCGGTGCTCAAGAAACTCAACATTCGCGAGCAAGTCGCCAACCACAACGTTCAGGACGAACGGCAGGAGTCGGGGATTCGGAATGAACTCTGATTGGAACCGCGAATGAACGCAGCAGATGAAGCGGATTGAGAAATACAAATGCGCAAAACGAGTGGACATGTACTCATACGAATGCATTCGTGAGGATTCGTGTTCTGCATTTCAATCTGCGTTCATCCGCGTTTATCTGCGGTTGAAAGAATCTTCGTGCCTTCGTGCCTTCGTGGCTCAATCTCCTTCTTCGGCAAAAAGAACTCCTCCGAATCGATCAACCGATACGCCAGCAGATGCCGCTGCGGGATGAACCAGATCTGGCGTTGCGTATTCGACAGCACGAAATAGCATTCGCTGGTTTCGGACGGGTTGTACATGCCGAGAACTTTGTAGACGTACTCCGGATCGAAATGTCCCTCATTGATCGGGTGAGGGTGCGGCGAATGAGGGCCGTCGTAGGGGTGGATTTCGACAAATAGACGCGGGTTGATGTCCATCGCCGCTGCTACAAGCAACGCCAATGCCACTATTCGTTAAACCCGCGAGGACGCAACCCGCTCTTGCAGAAGTCATCTTCCGTCGCGAGCTTGGCCGCATTTTTGGCGGGAATCGCGTCGAGGAACAGTACGAAATCGAGCTGACGCTTCTCATCCGCCAGCGTTCGCTCGCCGGCGAATTTCTTGCAGATCTCCAAAGCCGGCAGCGTGTCGCGGCCCATGATTTTCACCAGGTCAAAGTGCAGCAGACCCTCATAGCTTCGATAGACCAGTTCCGTGCAGACGAGCTTGTCGGCGCTGAAGAAATCGAACTCGAAATCATACGGTTTACCCTGATGTGAAAACGCGCGGGCGATGGCCTGCGATTTTTGTGCATCCGTTAAACGCGGGCGAAGCACCGCGACGTAGTCGGCGTGCATCGATTCATCCAGCGAGTTGAAGATCACGCGTTCGCTGACCGACTCGATCACCGTGTGAGCCGCGCCGTCGTGCGCGGGTTTTAGGAACTGCCGAAGGCGATCGCGGATGTTCGGATCGTCGCTGGTCCATTTGCCGTTCTCGTCTTTGCGAACGAGCGCCAGCTTTTCCAGATCGGTTATGCGGCCGACGTACAACGCCGCGTGTGGCCAGAAGCCGGGGAGGAACGCGTTGCTGGCGAACCAGTTTCGGCGCTCCAGGAAGATGTCGCCGGGCTGAAGCTGCTGCTGCATCGCCGCGATCTGCGCCGCGTCGATGAATGGCGGCCGCGCGACCATGCGCGTGTCGCCGATCCACGTGCTGATAGCGATTGCGCGGCGTAATACGGTTGATAGAAATCTTTGCCGACGCGCCGCGCCAGCCGCTTGGTACGCTCGGCCGCATCGATCGTGCGATTACTCGCCACGAACGCACGGCAGCGATTGATGCGGTCTCCCAGCCACGCGATCTGATCGGCCGGCAGGACGTTCGCACTTTGCCAGCGCGGATCGTTCTCATCAAAATATTTGCCGGCGTTGTCGAACAGTTCGATGTTCGCGTCGGCGGACACCGCTTCCTCGATCTTGTCGAACATTCCGGCGGCGATTCCGGACGCGGCATCGGCTTCGTTCAACTTCGCGCGGCCGATTGGATCGGCGCCGTACGTTTTGGTCAGGCGCAAACTCGCATCATAAACCGTCGCGCTCGATGCGTAAGCGATCAGAAAACACTTGGCCCGCATCGCCGGATTGCTCACCGTCGCGTAGCTGCCGTACACGGCGGCAAGCCGCAACAACGCGGCGCGGTACGCGAGATAGCTCATGAAGTGCGCGCGGATGCGATCTTCCTCAGCCGGCAGGAAATAGTCGCGATGCTCGACAACCAACTTCGCGCGAAGAGCGGTCGTATCGGCATCGGCGCGCGCCGAGAGCGCGTCCAACCCGTCGGCGACGATTCGCAGCCGATTCAGATCAGCCTCCACCTGCGCTTCAAGCTCGGCGGCGGGCATTGACGTTAGAACGGACGGCATCGCGTCGATCGAACCGGCGTTCGGCGCGGTCAGGCGACCGATGTAAAACGCAATCGCCGCGCCGACGATTTGCACGCCGATGAACCAGCTTACCTTCACCCATCGGGTGAAGAGTTGCCCGCGACGGTGGCGCATGCGCAGCCAGAGCGTGATGGACGCGAGCACGGATGCCGCCGTTGCTACGGCGGCCGTGAAGAGATACCAGCTCGGCAAGTCCGGCAGCGGCGTGGCGCCGAGGCAAATGATCGTCCACATCGCGCTGGCGATGCACGCGAAAGTGATCGCGGAGCGCCGCAACTTCATCTGCTCCGCGCCGACGAAATGCAGCCAGACGAGATGCGTTGTTAGCACCGCGACGACAATGGAAATCCACCATGTTCGCCAGACAAACGTGATCGGTTTCCATCCCGCCCCGACCAGGCCGTGATAACAGATCTGCGAGATGAGGATCGCGATCGTGCCGAAAACGAAAGTCTTGCGCAGCTTCCGCGCGCCGGCTGACAAGATCCGCAACATCCACGCGCCGACCGCGAGCCCCAGCAAGCTGAGCAACACGCGCGAGGCCGTGTCTTCCAGCGAATGAAGTTGCCGATCCCAGCGGAAGATCAATGCGATCGCGAGCAGGACGATCATGACGATCAACGCGACGCGCAGCGCCGCCGACGTGCTGCGCATCGTGGCGGCTTGTGCGGATCGCGAGATCGTTCGACCTTGCCCGGGCATCGAGATGGTCAATCATCGCGGGCCTGGTGCGCGCACTCAAGGAGGTGTGATCCGAGCGCACCCGGGCACTCGCGCGGCGGGCAATCCAAGCATCTTGCCCACTTCGGCAAATACGCCAGATCCTTCGGAGTACCTCAGGATGACATTGCTTTGTGTTGCGAGCGAATGTCCAGCGCCACGCTTGTTTACTTTTCCTGCTTGATCTGATTGATGAACGTGTTGGCCTCGTTGATCGAGGCCTCCATTTCTTTGATCAAGTTCTGCACATCCGACTCAATCCCCGCCGCGGTCGTCGAAAGCGAGCTGATCGCCGCGGCGTTGAGGTTGTGTTTCAGGAACAGCACCTGATCGTTGAACGCGCGCAGGACCGGATCCATTTTGCTCTCGCTGTTACGCATGGCCTCGATCAGCGGCGCGTAGCGTTGTTTCGTCTCGTACAGCTTCTTCTCGCTGGCGCGTTTCAACTCCTGGTTTTCATATTTGCCCAGCTCGGCCTTCCATTCCTTGAACATGTCCGTGGCGACCTGGTCGACGGCCGCGACGCGCTTCTTCACATTTTCGGCGCGTTCCTTGCAGTCGTCGTAAGCGGCGCTGAGCTTGTTGTATTTCGATTCCAGCTCGCCGCCCTGGAAGTTGGTCAGCTCCTTGAATTTCTGGAACGTGGTTTTGAACTCTTCCTTCGCTTCGTTCTGCGCATCGCGCGCTTTCTCCACGCGGCTGACCAGGATGTCTCGTTTCTCGTAACCGAACTTATCCCAGAACGCGTAGTTGGCGCTCGTGCAGCCAACGGCCAGGATGGCGCCGCAGATCAGAAGCAGTTTTGCAAAATTGTTGAGTCGCATAGCGAATAGTTTACCCATGACCGTCGTTATTTGGCCACGCGCGTTGCGAGCATTTCGTCGTGGTCGTACATCTCGGCGTTATCAAGATTTTCCTCGATCAACTGACGGAAATCGGCGTCGTTCATCAGGGTCTTGTCCTTGAAGAACTTCTCGTCGAGGTTGCGCAGCGTGATCTGGTTGTTCTCGAACGTGATGCGAATGACGAGGTGTTTGTCCGGGATCGTGCCATCATCCGGCAGGTTGCGCGCATGCGCGAAAGTCGCGTTCTTCACCTTGGCGGTCCACGCGACCATGCGCAGCGTTTCGACGTCCTCCGGCTTGCCGCCTTCCTCGGGCGGGCTGACCCACTCGACCAGGTAATGTTTCCCATCCAGATTCCGCACGAACATCTTGACCTTCGGTTTGTCGGACGAATCCTTCGATGCGACCTCCCAATCGCCACAGAGCGCGGTGTCGACCTTGGCATCGGATTCGGATCCGAGCGAGAACGGCGTTTCGAAGCAGCCGCAGATCAGGACGAGCGTGCAGAACAGCGAGGCGAGGGTGATGCGGGTGAGCATGGTTAATCTCCTATGATTAGTGAAGACTAACATATCCGGGAAGCCTGGCGAAGTCAATGATCAAGCCCCAATGACCACTCCTCAATTACCAATCCCCAATGACCAATCAATGAACAATGACCAAGCCCAAAAGCGTTTGGGAATCAATGCTTGGACATTGATGGGTCATTGCGACCTTGGACATTGCTCATTCTTCCTCAACCTTCGGCTTATACGCCGCCATGATTTGTTGCTGCACGTGGGGCGGGACTGCGTCGTAGTGGCTGAGCTCCATGGAGAACGAGCCTTGCCCGCCGGTGACGGATTTGAGCTGCGATTGATATTGCATGACCTCCGCCAGCGGCGCCTGGGCTTTGACGACGGCCATACCGCCGCCGACAAAATCCTGGCCCTGGATTCGGCCGCGCTTGCCGGAGAGGTCGCCGGTGATCGAGCCCATCTTGTCTTCGGGCACGGTCACTTCCATGTGGACGATCGGCTCGAGTACAACCGGCTTGGCCTTGCTGATCGCATCCTTGAACGCGAACTTCCCGGCGGTGCGGAAGGCGACTTCCTTGCTGTCGACCGGATGATGCTTGCCGTCCGTGATCGCGACGCGAACATCCTGCAGTGGATAACCCGCCACCGCGCCGCCATCCATCACGTCGTGAATTCCTTTTTCAACGGCGGGGATGAATTGTCCGGGAATCGTTCCGCCGAACACTTCGTTGACGATTTCCAACCCCGGGCCGCCATTGGATTTTCGCAGCGGTGAATCGTGTTCCAGCGGTTCGACGCGCAGGAAGACTTCGCCGAACTGTCCCGCGCCGCCGGTCTGTTTCTTGTGACGATGATGGCCGTCCGCTTTCTGTGTGACGGTTTCGCGATAAGCGATCTTGGGCGGCTTGGTGTCCACGTGTACGCCGCGGTGCGCGAGCTTTTCCAGCACCAGGCGCAGGTGCAGTTCGCCAAGCCCGTTGATCACGATCTCGTGCGTCTGGCGATCGGTGTGCCATTTGAACGTCGGATCTTCTTCGGTCAGCTTCGCCAGCATCGTGCTGATTTTCTGTTCATCGCCGCGCGCGTGCGGGGTGATCGCCAGGCCGTACATCGGCGTGGGGAAGCGCAGCGGCCGCAGGTGAACGCTGTCCAGCGCATGGTCATCGTGCAGCACATCGTTCGTATGAATCTCGTCGATCTTCGCCACCGCGCCGATGTCGCCGGCGACGATCTCCGTCACTTCCTTGTGCTCCTTGCCCTGCAAGTGAAACACGTGGCCGAGCTTGATCGATTTCTTGTTGTGTCCGATGAACACCTGGCTCTGGCCGGTTAGTCTGCCCTGGTGAATGCGGAACACCGCGAGCTTGCCGACGAACGGATCGGTGGTCACTTTGAACACGTGCGCCAGCAGCGGCTTGGCCGGATCGTTCCAATATTGGAACGGCCGCTCCTCCGCGCCTTCGCCGCTCAGGAACGGACGCAGGTTTCCTTCTTCGGGGCTGGGAAAATGTTTGGCGATCGAATCGAGCAGTTCCGGAATTCCAACGCCAACTTTCGCATCGGCGAAAAGGATCGGGATCACGTGCGCCTCATCCATCGCCTTCTCGAACGCCGGATGCAGCGCGTTGTAATCCGGCTCATCGCCGCCGAGATATTTCTCCATCAGGTTCTCGTCCATCTCGACGATCTGATCGAGGATCGCGGCGTGGCAGCGCTTCACCGAGTCAAAATCCGATTCGCCGGCGCTGTTCAGGAGGCATTCGACGATCGCTTTCCCTTTCCCGCTGGGCAGATTGATCGGCAGACATTCGGGGCCGAAGGTTTCCTGAATGTTTTTGACCAATCCTTCCAGATCGACGTCCGGCATATCAATCTTGTTGATGATGATCGCGCGCGGCAGGTTGCGATCTTTTGCCGCTTCCATGATGCGGCGCGTCACGACTTCAACGCCGGACTGCGCGTTGATCACAACCGCGACGGTCTCAACCGCCGGCAGACACGCCAGCGCCATGCCCAGCAGGTCGGGCGAACCCGGTACGTCGATGATGTTGATGCGCTTGCCCAGGTGATCGAGATGAACGACCGCCGAGTAGATTGAATGCTTGTGTTCCTTCTCTTCCTTCTCGTAATCCGAAAAACTCGTCCCATCCGTAGGTGATCCTTTGCGGTTCACCGCGCCCGCCGCGAACAGCATCGCGTCGACCAGCGTTGTCTTGCCACTACCACCGTGGCCGGCGATGAGAACATTCCTGATGTCACCAGTTGTATAAGCAGGCATGATCGTTCACTCCTCATGACTCGCGCTTCGATGCAGGTGAGATGTATAACAGTGGCCGCCAGTATAAGCCCCGGCAAAGTGGGGGCAAAGAAATCCCCGCGCCCCATTCCTGCCCCGATTCGGCATGAAGGTTGCCAATTGCTGCGGATTGCTCATTTCGAGGGAATAGCCGGTAGTTCAAACATGTAGGCAGAGCGTAGCTTGCTCGCTCTTCAGTACCATGTCGTACACGGGAGGTAGCCGGTGCACTCGAATCGAATCACGTTTTTGGCGGCGCTGTTGGTTCTGGGATCGTCCGCGTTCGCGCAGAACGGGCGGCCATATTACTACGGCGTTGCGTCGGGCAATCCCGCCAACGGAATGACATTTTCGTCGCCCGTGGTGAACAACAACGGATCGATCGCGTTTGATGCGTCAAAATATTTGACGGGCACCGCGATCCTCACCGGCGCGGATTTCTTCAAGGACGCTTTCGTCAGCACCGCTGATCCGAGCGGCCCGTTCAGCTCCGGCAGCTTTCCGCATCTCAACAATGCCGGCAGCATCGCGTTTCGCGGGACCGTGCGCGCAACCGGCGAAGTCGGTGTTTTTGTCGGGCTTGATCCCGAACACAATCTTGCGGCGGGCATCGGCGCGATCTCGCACTCGCCGACCGGCATCAACAACAATGGTCAGGTCGCAATCTCTGCCGATTTCGGTTTGTACACGTACAACCCGCGGCGGAACCACGACGCGATTTACGTTGGGCAAGCCGGCGTCACCGGCGCGACCTTTGTCGCCGAGAACACGCGGTTGAGCGCGCCCGGACAGTTCCGGCGCATCGACAGCGAGCCGGCGATCAACGACGCCGGCACGATCGCCTTCGTCGCACAGACGTGGGACGACACCGCCACCGGTCGCATCACCGGCATTTACACCGGCAACACAACTGCCTCCAAGCTGATCGATTCCACGGGCTCGTTCCTGACCTTCGGCGGCGGGTGGGTGGACATCAACAACTCGGGCACGCTGCTCTTCGCCGCGATCGAAGACGGCAGCTTGACAACCGGCCTCTACCGCGGAACCGCGGTGGGGACGGAGCTGGTCGCCAGCGAAAACGCGGACTTCATCGACATCAATGGCCGCGACATCAACAACAACGGCGACGTCGTGTTCAACGCCCAGACCGGCGGCAGCGGCTTCAACGGAATTTTCAACGGACCGACTCTGGATGATCGCGTGATCGGCCCCGGCGATGAAATCTTCGGCAGCACCGTGCGCGATGCGTTCTTCCGCCGCGGCGGGTTCAACGACAACGGCGACGTTGGATTCTATTACATCACGACCGACGGCCTTTCCGGCATCGCGGTCGCGACGCCCGCGACGTTCGGCGACGCCGATCTGAATCACATCGTCGACTTCGACGACTACTCGCGCATCGACAATGGCTTCAACAACAAC
>JACMJD010000017.1 GCA_014380825.1 Phycisphaerae bacterium
TCATCCGTCCTAAGTCGCGTGCTTATTTGTATTTACTGCCCTCCCACTCCCTGTACTCCGGCTGTGGACGGGGGTGAGGGCCCGATCATGCGCGTCGCGCACGGACTGGCCCTCACCTCAATCCTCTCCCGGAGTACCGGGCGAGGAGGTAAAACGAAATCACGGTCGACTCAAATCCGTCCACAACTCGCGCGGATCCAGCATCATCTTCACTGAGACGCTGCCATCCGAGTCGTAATCGACTTTGAACGTCCGCGCCCGCGACAACGCCCGATCGACCGCTGCCCGGATCGCCGGATCGCGATCCGCTGCCTCGCCTAGCGTCAGGCCTTCCGACAGTTTCATCGCCAGCAGCTTCGATCGGATCGCGTCGGTGGCGCTGTCTTCGGCATCCTGCTTCGTGTGCAGCGGCGAGTTGCGAAACTTGGCCGACCCGCTCGCGTCGATCTGATCGAACACCCATCGCGGCGGCTGCGCGGGAACGAGGTTCGGGGCGGCATTCATCACAACGTTGTTCCCGGCCCTGGCGACCGCGACACCGGTTGTGCTCGTGATCTCCTGCCGAAACTGCGGATGAAGTTTTTCCTGCGTCGCATCCGGCGGCAGTTCAACGCCGGCTTTTTTCGCGGCTTCGACGAATGTTTCCACCAGCTCTCGCCGGCTCACCGACAGCGTGTATTGAACCTGAAGGTCATCCCGGAACTGAATCGAGGTGACCGGCCGATTCCGCAGCAGCTCGGTCAATCGATTCGCGACCGCTTCGTTGCGCGACAACACATCACCAACCGTGATCGTTTCACTCAATCGAATCGACCGCAAGTCATCCAGCACGCGCGCCACGGCGTTCTCGCGCGCGGCATCAACCGCGGCCACGCGCGATGCATCGTCCACCGCACGCCACGCCGGTGCGCCAATCGGACGAACCTCGTGAACCTTATTCGCGGCGATGCTGGTGCCGGTCGCGGAAAAACTTCGCCGATCCCAATCGGCCAGTCGTCGTTCGACCTCATCCGCCGACATGGTGCGCTGCGGATCGTTCCGCGCGATTTCGACCAACGCACGCGCCAGCGTCGTACCGGTTGTTTCAACTTTGATCTGGCAAGTCTGGTCGTCGATCCAGCGCGGGCCGCCGATCTGCTGGGCTTGTCGTACCGCGACTCGAAGCGCGTCTTCGCCGTGCGCGCGTCGGACGAATTCACCAACGGTTAACTGCGGCATGATCCAGTTGCGTTCAACATCTTTGCGGAGATTCACGTACGCGTTCGCGGTGGCCGCGGAGACCTGCGCGCGGTCGTATTCAGTCGCGGAGGCTGTGGTGGTCGGAAGGTTTCCAGGTGCGCGCGCGAACGTCGCAGGCGCCGATGCGCCCAGCGTCGCGAGAACTGCCAGATTGACCATCATTTGATTCATGCGCACCAATGGAGCGATAGCTCACTTATCGTCAGATTAGACCCGCGTGCAGTCCCATCGTTAGGCGTTAGCAACGACATGCCGCCGATAACCATCGTATCGACCCCGCCTTGCCGCACCAAACGTGGTCGAGTCGCGTGCCATTGGAAGATCGTTGCAAATTGATTTGATCTGACGGCGTCCTTACGATCCGCTGGGCATCCACTACACGGCAGATTGGGAGAAGAATTCCGAATGCTCCAAGTGCGCAGGAAAACCAGAAAAGTCACGCTCGGCGATGACCGCGTCGGCTTCGTCAGCATCGGCGGCGACGCGCCGGTTTCGGTGCAGTCGATGACCGCCGGGTACACGTACGACATCGACGCATGCGTCGCGGAGATCCAGAAACTCGCCGCCGCCGGCGCCGATCTGGTGCGCGTCGCGGTCCCGGAGAAGAAGGACACGCTGGCGCTGAAGGAGATTCTGCCGCAGGTCAGCGTGCCGATCGTCGCGGATGTGCATTTCCATTTTCAACGCGCGCTCGAAGCGATCGAAGCGGGCGTTCACAAGATCCGCCTGAATCCGGGAAACATTTCCGATCGCGCGCAGGTGCGGGATGTCATCCAGGCGTGCAAAGCGCGGAAACTCCCGATCCGAATCGGCGTAAACGAAGGCTCAATCGTCGAGCGTAAAGACAAACAGAAACGCCTGAAGGAACTTGGCGGCGTCTTCTCCGACAACAAGCACGGCCACTTCCTGGCGATCATGGTCGCCAAGCTGGAAGAATATCTGGATATCTTTCGCGAGGAAGATTTTCACGACATCGTAATCAGCGCGAAATCCATCGATCCACTGCTGGTGATCGACGCGTACAAAGAGATCAGCGCGCGGTTCGATTACCCGCTGCATCTTGGCGTGACGCACGCCGGCCCGCGCGAGACGGGCGCGATTCGATCCGTCGTCCCGCTTGGTCATTTATTGTGCAGCGGCATCGGCGACACGATCCGCATCAGCTACGCCAGCGATCCGAAATTCGAAGTCGAAGACGGTCTGGAAATGCTCTACGTGCTGGGCCTGCGGACACGCGTCGGCGCCGAGCTGATCGCCTGCCCGACCTGTGGCCGAATCCAAGTCGACTTGTTCAAGCTGGTGCAAGACGTGCGAAAGAAGCTGGCGGAGGAAATCCGCCTGCCGATCAAGGTCGCGGTCATGGGATGCGTCGTGAACGGCCCGGGCGAATGCGAAGGCGCCGACATCGCAATCTTCGCCGGCGATCGTCGCGGCATCATCTACGTGCAGGGCGAAAAGGTCGCGAACGTCCCGGAAGAGAACATCCTCGAAGCATTGCTCGAACAGTGCCGCCTGTTCCAGGCAAAAGTTGAGCGCGGCGAGACCAAGCTCGGCGAGAAGAAAGTCGATATCCTGCCGCCCGATCCGCTGGGGGAGTTGGGGAGCGGGTGGGAGAAAATCCAGCTTGGCAAGACAAGATCGCTCCCGGTCGTGAAATGATTTGATAGAATGCACACCATGACCACCCTTGCCGATCCAGTTGAGCAGCACTTTCGACTCGACTGCGTCGATTGGGAGTTCTACCAAACTCTGCTGGATCAACTCGGCGACCGACACGTCTTCGTCACGTTCAACGACGGGAGCATCGAACTCATGTCACCCTCGTGGGAGCACGACAAGCGCGGTCGACGTCTGGGTTTGTTAGTAAGCGTCCTTGCCGAAGAGCTGAACATCCCCGTCGAGGGTGGTGGTTCAACTACGTTCAAGCGGGAGGATGCTCTTGCCGGGTTGGAGCCCGACGAGTGCTTTTACGTCGCCAACTTTCAGCGCGTGACGGGTAAGAGCGAGATCGACCTCTCCGTAGATCCGCCGCCCGATCTGGCAATCGAAATTGAAGTGAGCCGTCGAATGATTGCGCGAATGCCAATCTATGCGGCGTTGAAGATCCCGGAAATCTGGCGGGACGATGGCGAGCACGTGCATGTGCACGTGCTTGGCAATGACGGTTCGTACCGTGAGGAGCGAAAAAGCATCAGTTTTCCAACGATGCCCATCGATCAAATCGACCAGTTCCTCGACCTGGCAAAAACGACGGATGAAATGAATTGGACGCGCACCGTCCGCAACTGGGTGAAAAAGAATCTCGTCGGCAAGACTTGAGTTCAAAAGGAAACGGATGTCCGCGAAAGATATGTTGCTCAAGTCGCTGGTGAAGCTGCTGGAACTGGTTCTGCCGCAACAGCAGCCGGCGACGGAAACTCCATTCAGTGAGCGCCAACTCGATCCGCCCATGCAGCTCGCCGTGCGGGTGGTGCAGACCTGGGCGGACGTGAATCACGTGCCGCTGCCGCGGGCGTTTATCATCTTCAGCGCGGAGCGCTGTCCGCCTTCGCAGCAGATTCGGTCGGAGATTCACTGGGCGATCAAATCGCTCTTCACCCGCGTTCGCGACGATCATTCGTCGCTGCTGGATGAGCAATATCGCTTCAAGCTCGAGCTGGCCGTCGCGACGGCGTCGCGGGCGTGGTATCTGATCGAGGAGCGCGACGAGGATGACGATTTTGATCCTGCCAATGTAGTCACCGAATACGCCGGCATGTTCGCGCCGGCGTAAGTGAACGATCCACCGAGATTGGCCCAATCGACAACTTGAAGGAGAGAACCACCAAGAGCACCAAGAACCCCAAGAAGAAAACACAAAGTTTTAAACCACAGATTTCACATTCCAATTCTCAATCTGTGAAATCTGTGGTTCGATTTTTCTTGGTGCTCTTAGTGCTCTTGGTGGTTCATCTGTCTTGTCCGATAGCGCGCAGAGTTGACGCCCGATTTCACTTCGCGACGATTCGCACCCGATGAGTTTTCGAATCGGCATCGTCGGAGTTTCCGGTTACGGCGGCGGCGAAACGCTGCGGCTGTGTGCGACGCATCCACAGTTCGAGGTCGTCTACGTCGCCGGCGAATCGTCGGCGGGCACGATGCTCTCGGAGCGCTTTCCCGGAATCGGAAAGCTCGGCGATCTGCTAATCGAGAAGTGGGATCCGGCGAAATTTCCTCCGATCGACATGCTGTTCGCGTCGCTGCCCACCGGCGAATCACACGCGTCTCTTAGCCGCGCCGCAACCATCACGCGTGTTGTCGATATCGGCGGCGACCACCGATTCAAGGCGGACTGGACTTACGGATTGGCCGACATCTGGCCCGAAAAGATTCGCGGTGCCAAACTTGTCGCCAATCCCGGTTGCTATCCCGCCGCCTCGATCACCGCGCTGTCGCCGCTGGTCGCGAATGGGTTGATCGACGCGAGCAGCATCATCATCGACGCCAAAAGCGGCGTGAGCGGTGCCGGTCGCGGTGGCGGCGACTCGAAATTCTCCTTTGCCGAAGTCAACGAAGACGTGGCCGCATATGGATTGTTCAAGCACGCGCACGTCGCGGAGATGAACCACGCGCTGACGCAGATCGGCGGGAACAAATCCGCCGCCGCCATCACGTTCACGCCGCATCTGATTCCGATGACGCGCGGGATTCTGGCGACGTGTTACGCGCGAGGCAAAGCGACGACCGAGCAGTGCCTCGACGCCGCGCGAAAGTTTTATGCGGATCGCGCGTTCGTTCGTGTCGTCGATAAGCCGCCGCACACGAAGTGGGCGCTGGGATCGAACCTCGCGTTCGTTTCATATGCGGCCGATCCCGATCGGCAACTGATCATCGCCATCGGCGCGATCGACAACCTCGGCAAAGGCGCGGCCGGACAGGCGGTGCAGAACGCAAACCTCATGCTCGGCCTGCCCCCCATCACCGGCCTTGAGGGCGCGCCGCTTTGGCCGTGAGCCGAATATCTAGCGCGCATTCACGGCAACCGCGATGAACGCAATCAGCGCCGCGAACACCGTGATGATCACGCCCGCGACGATCCACATCCGAATCCGGCGCTTCCGCGCAGCCACAGCGATCGCAGCCTCGGCCTGATCCCACTCCTGCATCGCGACCTCGGGCGGCTGACGATTCGCCAGCAACTGTTCGAGGCTGCGCGCGATGGACATCAGCAGGTCGGTGTGCAGCCGCATCTTTTTAGGACTACCGTCATTCGTGCCTGAGCTTACACCGAAGCCTAGTTGCAGGTTCCAGGCGCTGCCGCCCCAGACGGCGCTGGGCTCGATCGCCATCGCCACCGTCACGCGGCCGCGGTCCCAGCCGACGTGAACACGTTGCGGCAGCTCCGACACCGATTTCGCGCGCGCGGCCTTCTTGCCACGGCGCATGTCAAGCCGATCCCATTGCGCCTGGCCAACCGTGAATCCCGAGCCCGTCTCGCTGACAAACCCGCGGCGGCCCAGCATCTCCGAAGCCGCGTGCATCGCCTGCGGCGCGTCCAACGTCGTGACGAATGTGTGCTCAATTACCACGGAAAAATACTCCCATGTTGTTCGGCCAGGACCACCAGCAAATTGTGCGTGAAATGCAGCAGCATGCCCGGCAGTATCGAGCCGCTGCGCAACCGGAACCAACCGAGCACGACACCCATCAGGAACAAGTGCGGAATGCTCGGAATCGAAAGATGTAAAATCGCGAACATCAGCGCGCTCACCACGAGCGCCTCGGTGTTGCCCAGCACGCGTTGCAGCGACGTCAGAATCACGCCGCGAAACGCGAGTTCTTCGATGATTCCCGGCTGCACTGCGACCAGCAGCACACCGAACCACATCCCGTAACCCGCTTTGGCGTACGTGTCGAGATATTTGATCCGATCAATGTGGAACAGGTAAACCAACCCCTCCACCGCGAACGTCGCGATGAGGTACGTCCCGACCGCGCAGATCGGCGCCGCGATAAACCAGCCGGGATTAACGAACTTTCTCA
>JACMJD010000170.1 GCA_014380825.1 Phycisphaerae bacterium
ACCGAGGCGAAATCCACGCGCCGCGCAGGCTGGCCGTCAACACCCCCGCGCTTTTCACGCACGCGTGACTTGGCGTGATCGAGAAGCACCCGCCGCATCGCCTCTGCCGCCGCTGCGTAAAAGTGCGCCTGGCCGGCCCAGGGAACCTCGCGCGGACCGACCAGCTTCAAATAAGCCTCGTGTACCAGTGCGGTCGCGGTCAGCGTATGCCCGACGCGTTCATTGGAAAGATTCAACTGCGCCGCCTGGCGAAGTTGTTCATACACCAGCGGCAACAATCGATCCGCCGCCGCCCGATCCCCGCCGGCAGCGGCTTGCATTAGAAGAGCGGCATCGGAGGAGGCTGGGTTATCTGGCAAGATCGCACGATGCTATCGAGCGCCGTTGACGTGGGAAAGAACGATACAATCCGCGTCCCAAATCGGGGTGACAGGATTTGAACCTGCGACCTCTTGGTCCCGAACGATGCCGCTCCGACCGCATACCGAACGGCCATGCAAGGCAACGCGAGCCCTGCGCCGCTGATTCACCTGTGGTCACGTTCACTTCCTCTCAGGTCGACTCAACCGCGCCGGTTAAGGGTACTGTTCCCTCACCGGTCATCCGACCTTCCGCGCGATGTCCACCGCTTTCGACACGTCAGGCTGTGCATAGATGCGCGTCGTCTTCACGTCGGAGTGACCGAGCAGCACGCTCACGTCCTCCAACCCGAACAGCTTGTTGAGCCTGGTTGCCGCTGAGTGTCGCAGTTGGTTCGGGTTCCACACCGGCACGACTGCTTCCGGATCCAGCTTCCGCGCCTCACGCTGAGCCCGCTCGCATGCCCGATGGATTGCGCGACGGTACGACTCTTCGCTGTAACGCTCCCCGGCTGATCGCTCAGGTTCATCCGTTCGCTGTCGGTCGTACCGTCGCACGTGCGCGGCATAGAGTGGCGTCTTCCGCTTTGTTCGCAGCAGCTCACGACGCTCGGCCTCAGCCTCGGCTGGCGAGAACAGGTATGCCGTCGGCGGTCGATCAATGAACGGCTCAATGATCGCCTGAGCCTGGGGACCGAGCGGAATGATCAGCAGCTTGCCCTTGTGCTCAAGCTTGTGCTCGTGCGGAGTGTAGAGCCAGACGTCTTTACCTCGCTCGATGTCCGCCATTCGCATGATGACCGCGCTGCCCGGTCGCATTGCGGTGAGCCACTGAAGATCGATCATCGCGCCCACCTGGCGAGAGCAATGATCCTTCGCGACGCATGCCCAGTGTTCATCGATCGGCTGCACTTTCGTCGGCGCCGTCGCCGCGGTCCGCCCTGCCTTCAGTGGCTTCACCTGCGTAATCCCGAACAGATGATTTTCCGGCACGAGCCCGCGTTCGTGGCCCCACAGAAACGCTTGCTTGACGATGTACAGTCGATCATTCACCGTCTTCACTGATCGCGTGTACGGCTTGCCGTCATCGAACCCGATTATCATCGACTCGCGCAGCCCGGCGATGTCCGGCCCCGTGACGTCGTGCGTGTCGCGCTTGCCGAAGTGATCGACCAGATCCTGCATCGCGTACGCGACGTTCCAAACCGTCGACGTCATGCGACCGTGTTTAACGAACGCCGTTTTTGCCCAGGCGAGATATGCGTCCGCGAGCGCACTCACGCCCGCGACGGCCGCAGTGCCGGGGTTGCGGATCTGTCGATTGAGCTTCCACGTCTGATACCACGCGGTGAATCGCGCTCGCATCTGGCGTTCGCTCACGTCGTCGCAGTAACCGAACGTCTTGTCCTGCTGCTTGCCCGCGTCGTCGTACCAGCGCGTGCGCCAAATGTCGGGCCGATTCTTCGAACGTTTGCGCACCGGCATGCTCGGTTCAGTCGCCATGGTTTCGATCCTCGGGTTGAGAGATGGAAGCATGGTACTCACTCCGAAAGTTTCAGCGCGGGTTCTTTTCGTCGGTTAGAGGCTTTGTCGCCACGTGTAATCGCCGGCGTTGCCGAGATCGCCGATCCTGCCACACCAAACGTTCGCGCGACGCAATCGTCCAGGTGCGCGCGGTGATACATGTAGTGACGGCCGCCGAATCGCATGCCGACCAATCCGTTGTTTTCGCGCAACGCCGCGATCGCGCGTCCACGATCAGACTCTGATTCAACGACGATGCCGAGATACGAAAGCGCCTCCGCCTCGGTGAACAGATCAGGATGACGGCGCGGATCGTTCATCATGCCGCGCCTCCCGCGACCGCTCGCCACACGGCGGCGTTGCGACCGCTGCGCGTCGGGCGTGTTTCGCCGGTGTGTTCAATCTTGCCCGCCTCCCGCAGCTCAGTGAGGCGCGGACTGACGCTACTTGGAAACTTGCCGAGCGCCGCGGCGATTTCGTCCAGCGTCATCGGACGCAGCTCGATCATGTTGAAGATCAGCGTTCGGTCAGTGTCGCTCCGATCATTTGGCAAACGCTTCGAAGTTGCTGCCATCGCCTTACGGCCGCGGCGGATCGGGACGTGGATCTGTTTCGGCGGCGCGAACAGCGTGCCGTCGCCGCTCGATTCGTTCACCCTCGCAAGTGGATCACTCACGATTTCGCCTCCCCGCTCGCGTTGACGTCGATCAGCTCCGCGATCGCAATCAGCACGCGCGGGCGTTCAAACGGGTTGACGCCGGCGGCGTTCATCGCCGCGACTTGGTTTCGCAGCGAAACTTTCGACGCTCGATAGTTCGCAACTGCAAGCTGTTCATCGCGTTCGATCGCGCGGGTGAGCAGCACTTCCCGCTCTTCAGGCAGCATCGACGCCAGCCGCACCATCGCGCTGTCACGCGTCGCCGAGACCTGGCGGACGGCTGATTCGGTTGATGCATTCGCGGCGTTCTGGTGCGCGTACGGGGCGGCGGCGGGCGCGTCGACGATCTGGCCAGGCTTCGCGTACCCTCGCTCAAGTGCGGATTGAAACCAAGCGCCCGCGTTGCGGATCGGAACGCCGCGGGTCCGCTGCCGGTCAAACTCTGAGATCTGCGCGGTGATCTGCTTCGAGCCGTAGCGAGTGAGCCAGCGCTGGGCGTCGTCAGTCGCGACGTCGCGGCGCACCAGCTCACCAACAACCGGATCGAAGCTGAGCGCGAGCTGCTCGGCAACGTCGGCGGCGCTCAACGCCGGCGTGATCGATCGATCTGCTTCAGGTTCATTCATCAGGGACGACGACGTGATCTGATCCGTTCGTTCGTTCTGAGATAGATGATCTTGATCAAGATCATCCTTTACTACCGCTCCCCGAATCGACAGATTTTCACTCCCCAAATCGGGGACTCCCCGGCCGGCAGATGCCTGCCCACTCCCCTGTTTGGGTAGTCCGCCGTCCGGATCCGCCGACGATTGCCAGTGAGATTTCATCCGCAACGCGCGATGATGTCGGTTCGCAGGTTCGTTGGGTCTAGCGTACGGCCTGGTCATGATGCCGAGCAGCGCGGCTTTCGCCCAGGTGTCCCACACGCGGGTCGGCTTGGCGTGGCCCATCTTCGTCGCGATCTTCCGAGCGCTCACCCAAGTCTCACCGCTCTGGTAATTCACACATTCCTGTGTCAGTTCCAGGATGCGAATCTCCATGTTGCTCAGCCCGAGAGCGGGCCCGAGCTGCCGGAGATCGGCAAGCCACGGCGTGTGGTCGTACGACGGATCGATCTGAGTGCCGAGAGCCGGCGCGGCGGAGCTGGGGGAGGATGTAATCGACTGCGGCTGCGTCGCCTGTGGTGTACCTGCCATGCGCTCGAATGATGCGGGCAGGTCTTAGAACACTGGCATTTCTTTAGGAGAATCGCGATGCGGCGGCACAGCAAAACCGTCACGAAACCAATTGAAATTCTTCCCTAAAGAAATTCGCGGGTGTCTTACCGAATTACTTTAGGCGTCTCTGGACCGCCCAAACCTGAAGCGCTTCCAGCTCCACCACACTCATGTGTTGATCGGCGCAGAATTCTTTGCGGGACACGCCCGCGTCTCGCGCACGCGTCCAATCGGCAAGAATGGTCAGTCGCCGCGTCACCTCCGCCTGTGACAATGGTTTACGGCCGCGTCGTTTCGTGTTCGTGTTCAACACAGGTGATTCAACCGGCGCGTCCGGGGCATAGCCGGCGCGCAGCTTGCGACGATCGTCCCACTTCATCCACCAGGTCTTTCG
>JACMJD010000171.1 GCA_014380825.1 Phycisphaerae bacterium
AAATCATTCGGCATATCCGCGATCGCCAGAATATTCAGCCAGTCTACAAACTCGTCGACACCTGCGCCGCCGAGTTTGAAGCATCGACGCCGTATTATTACAGCACGTATGAAACACCGTTCGCCTCTTTACCCTCTTCCTCCGGGAGAGGGCAGGGTGAGGGGACTTTGATTGGTCAGGGCGCTTCGGCATCGACGACGCGCCCTCACCCTAACCCTCTCCCGGCGGGAGAGGGGACCGGAACCGAAGACGAAATCCGCCTTACCGATAAAGCCAAAGTCATTATCATCGGCGGCGGGCCGAACCGGATTGGGCAGGGGATCGAGTTTGATTATTGCTGCGTCCACGCCGCGTTCGCGATGCGCGAGCTTGGGTACGAATCAGTCATGATCAACTCGAACCCGGAAACGGTTTCGACTGATTACGACACCTCCGACCTGCTCTTCTTCGAACCGCTCACGCATGAAGATGTGTTGAATATCTGTGAGCGCCTCAACGGGAAACCGTTCGATAAAGACGCCCACAGCTCTGGATTAGTCAAAGGCGTCATCGTCCAGCTCGGCGGACAAACCCCGCTCAATCTTGCGCGCGGTCTGCACGATGCCGGCGTTCCGATCATCGGCACGAGCATCGACATGCTGGAAGCTGCCGGAGATCGGGAGAAATTTCGATCGCTCGTTGAGGAAGTCGGACTCAAACAGCCGCAGAACGGCATCGCCCGTTCGATTGATGGCGCCCGCAAGATCGCCGCCGAGATCGGGTATCCGGTTCTTGTGCGCCCGTCCTTTGTGCTCGGCGGTCGCGCGATGGAGATCGTCTCCGACGAAGACCAGCTCAACCATTACATGGCCATCGCGGTGAAGCAGGAGGGAGATAATCCGATCCTCATCGACAAGTTCCTCGATCACGCGACCGAAGTGGATGTGGACTGCATCGCAGACTATTCCCCTCTTCCTTCGGGAGGGAAAGGGAGAAGCGTCATCTGTGGCGTGATGGAGCATATCGAGGAAGCCGGCATTCACTCGGGCGACAGCGCGTGCGCGCTGCCTCCATATTCACTTAGCAAAGAGATGGTCCAGCGTCTTAAAGAGAACACGCACAAGCTCGCAAAAGCCTTGCGAGTGCGCGGGCTGATGAACGTGCAATATGCGATCAAGGATAACGAGATCTATCTCATCGAAGTCAACCCGCGTGCATCTCGCACGATCCCTTTCGTCGGCAAGGCCACCGGCATTCCCTGGGCGAGCCATGCTGCCAAGGTGATGGCCGGTAAATCGCTGGATGAATTGGGTGTGCATGAGCAACCCGATCCGAAGCACGTGAGCGTGAAGGAAGTGGTTTTCCCGTTCAGTAAGTTCCCCGGCGTCGATATCATCCTCGGCCCGGAGATGCGCTCTACCGGCGAAGTGATGGGGATCGATTACGATTTCGCCAGCGCGTTCGCCAAGAGCCAGATCGCCGCCGGCGCGAGCCTGCCCACCAAGGGCAGCGTCTACATCAGTGTGAATGCCAATGATAAGAAGGATGTGGTCGAGATCGCGCGGCAGTACGAATCGTGCGGGTTGAAGATCATCGCCACCGGCGGCACGCATGACGTGCTGATCAAGGCGGGCATCAAATCCGAGCGGATCAACAAACTCGCCGAGGGCCGCCCGAACATTCGCGACGCGATCAAGAACGGGCAGATCCAGATGATCATCAACACGCCGACCAAAAAAGGCCCGGCCACCGATGAGGGGAAAATCCGCTCGATGGCCGTCAGCAACAAGGTGACGATCCTGACGACGCTCACCGCCGCCCGCGCCGCGGGGCTGGCGATCGCAAACCTGCAAAAGCACGGCTGGTCGGTGCGGCCGCTGCAGGATTATCACAAGGCGTAACTTCGCCCCCGGCGTGGTGAATCGCCCGCGTCTCGCTCGGTCGGCCGCGTCAGAAGTTCGGCGTCACGTCGCGGAACTTGCGGACGCGGGGTTTGAACTCGCCGGTGATCAGTCTTGCGCCGGCGCTGTGGAAAAGATACGTGTAGATCCAGTTCACCATCACGCCCATGCGGCTGCGGAAGGTGATCAGGAACATCAGGTGGATGACCGACCACATCAGCCATGCGACGAGGCCGCCGAATTTCCAGCCGGCGATGTCGGCGACGGCGCGGGCCTTGCCGATCGTGGCCATCGAGCCTTTGTCGTGGTAGCCGAACGGCGCGCGATCTTCGGGTTTGATGTCGTTCATCACTTCCTGGCGGATGATCTTAGCGACGTAAGCGCCCATCTGCATCGCCGCCGGCGCGACGCCGGGGACCGGCGTGTTGGTCTTGATATTGGTCACGCTCGCCAGGTCGCCGGCGACGAATACGCCCGGATATCCCGGCACGGACAGGTCCGGCTTCACGATCACACGCCCGGCGCGGTCCAGCGGCACGCCGAGGGTTTTCCCAAGCGGTGATGCCGCCACGCCGGCTGCCCAGAACACGTTGTTCGCCTCGATGCGCTCGTCGCCGATGTTCACGCCGTGCTCGTCGATGGAGGTGACGCGCCCCATCAGCCGCACCTCAACGCCCAGCCGCTGCAGATCTCGCAGCGCGCGGGCGCTGAGTTTCGGATCGAATGTCTTCAGCACGCGGTCGTTGGCTTCGACGAGAATTACGCGCGTCGTCGACGTGTCGATATTGCGATAATCCTTCTGGATTTCGTCGGCCGCCACCTGGCGCAGCGCGCCGGCAAGTTCCACGCCCGTCGGGCCGCCGCCGACGACGACGAACGTCAGCTTCGCCACGCGGGCGGACACGTCCGATTCGTTCTCCGCCTCCTCAAATGCCAGCAGAATCCGCTTGCGAATCGCGATCGCGTCATCGATGGTCTTGAGCCCCGGCGCAAAGCCGAGCCAGGTGTCCTGGCCGAAGTAGGAGTGCGTCGCACCGGTGCCGATGACAACGTAATCGTAATCGGCCTCCTGCCCATCGAGCGTGATGCAGCGGCGGGCCAGGTCGATATGGCTGACATCGCCGAGCACGCACTCGACGTTTTTCTGTTTGCGGAATATCCGCCGAATCGGAAACGCGATGTCCGCCGGGGAAAGCGCCGCGCTGGCGACCTGATACAACAGCGGCTGAAAGAGGTGATAGTTGTGCCGGTCCACCAGCACGACGTTGACCGGCACATCGCGCAGCCCCTGACACACGCGCAACCCCGCGAAGCCGGCGCCGATGACGATCACGTTCTTGATGTTTCCAGGCACGCGTTCCTTTCAATCAATTCTCGTTTTGCAGTATATGCGAAGGATCAGCTGAGGAAGATGATTGGCCACAGATGCACGGAGGCACAGAGAAATGCTAAAACTTTGGAACCGCAGATTACGCCGATTGTGCAGAAATTGAAGGCTTTGTTTTTGAATCTGCGCAATCTGCGAAATCTATGGATAAAAACGTCTTTGTGTCTCCCTGCCTCAGCGGTCTTTGCGTGAATCGTGTTCATCTCTAACCGCCGGCTTGCCTCACGCTCCGCCGTGTGCTGCAGCCTCGGCATCGCTTGCGTGCTGCGTCTGGCGATTGCGGATGCCGGAACTCATTTTTTCGGCCATCGTCTGGACGATGTAATAAAGCACCGGGATGAAGAGCACGCCGAGGATTGTCGCGCCGAGCATGCCGCCGACGACCGCTGTGCCGATCGCCTTTCGGCCATTGGCGCCGGCGCCGCTGGCGAGCATCAATGGGACGCAGCCGAGGATGAACGCGAAGCTTGTCATCAGGATCGGGCGGAAGCGCGTCACCGCCGCCTCGACCGCGGCGTCGCGGATGCTCTTGCCGGACTCTCGCGCGCTCCGTGCGAACTCGACGATCAGGATCGCGTTTTTCGCCGCTAGCCCCACCAGCAGCACCAGGCCGATCTGCGTGAAAATGTTGTTGTCATACCCGCGGACCATCAGGAAGAGCATTGCCCCGATGATGGAGAGCGGGATGGACATCGCGACCGAAATCGGCAGGCTCCAGCTCTCGTATTGCGCGGCGAGAATGAGGTAGACCACGAAGATGCCGGCCGCGAACACCAGCGATGCCTGCCCGCCGCTCTTGCGCTCCTGGTAGCTGATGGAGGACCACTCGTTGGTCATTCCCGGCACCTTCACCTTGTCAAAGATCTCCTGCATTGCCGCCATGGCTTCGGACGAGGACGCGCCGATCCCGGCCTCGCCTTGCACGTTGGCGGAGTTTTCCTGGTTGTAGCGGGTGATGCGCTCGGGTCCGAAGGTGGGCTTGATGGTGGCGATGGAGCCCATCGGCACCATCCCATTGGGCCCGCTGATTTGAAGACGCAGCACATCGTCCATCGACGCGCGCGACGCGCTCTCGGCCTGCACATTAACCTGCCAGGTGCGGCCGAACTTGTTGAAATCGTTGACATATGCCGAGCCCATCGACGCCTGCAGCGTATCGAAGACGCGCTGCAGCGGGATGCCGAGTCGCTTCACCTTATCGCGATCGATATCGATGTAATACTGCGGTACCCCGGAGCGGAAGGGTATGAACACGTTGCGAAGCCGCAGATCCTCCTTCGCCATGCCCATCATCTGAAGCGAGACGTTCTGAATCTGGTCGCGGTCGACGCTGTCATTGGCGAGCAGGCGCATGTCGAACCCCACCGACGCACCGAGCCCGGGGATCGGGGGGAACTGGAACGTGAATGCGGACGCCTCCTGCACGCCCATCAGCTTGCCTTGCACCTCATCGCGAATGGTGGTGATATCGCGGCCGCGCCCGAGTCGATCATCCCATGGGGTGAGCGTGGCGAAGATCGTCGCTACATTGGAGCCGTTGCCGGCGATGATGGAGAAGCCGGGTAGCGCGGTGTTGTACTTCACGCCGTCGGTGTTGTTGAGGATTTCGGTCACGCGCGCGACGACCGCCTCGGTGCGCTCAAGGCTGGCGGCATCGGGAAGCTGGATATTGGTGACGAAGAATCCGTTGTCTTCCAGAGGCAGGAACGCGGTGGGGACGCGATTGATGGTGAAATACGTCGCGCCCAGGATCAAGACAAACCCCGCCATTGACGCCGGCCAGAAGCGTACCAGCATGCTGACGACACTGCGGTAGCGATCCGTCACCCAGCCGAAGCCGGCATTAAACAGGCGGTTGAATAAGAAAGGCCGGTGATTGGGCGCATGGGATTTAAGCAGGATCGCCGCCATCGCGGGAGAGAGCGTCAGCGCGTTGATCGCGCTGAGCAGCGTGCTGGCGGCGATGGTCAGCGCGAATTGCCGGTATAGCTCGCCGGTGATGCCGCCCATCAGCGCGGCCGGCCCGAAGACGCTCATCAGCACCAGCGAGATCGCGATGATTGGCCCGGAGACTTCGCTCATCGCGCGCACGGTGGCCTCGCGGGGAGCGAGGTGGAAGCTCGACATGTTGCGCTCGACATTTTCCACCACGACGATCGCATCATCGACGACGATGCCGATCGCCAGGATCAGCGCAAAAAGCGTGAGCAGGTTGATGCTGAACCCGAACATGCTCATGATCGCGAAAGTTCCGATCAGCGAGACAGGGATGGTGATCAGCGGGATCAGCGTGGCCCGCCAGTTGCCGAGGAACACCAGCACGACGATGACGACCAGCGCGATGGCTTCGAAGATGGTTTTGTAGACTTCGGAGATGGTTTGCTCGACGAACTCGGCAACATCGTAGATCGCAAAGCTGCTCAGTTGCGGCGGAATCGTGCCGATGGCCTTGAGATTGTCGAGCGTCGCTCGGCACTCGCTGGCGATCTCAACGGCGTTGGCGCCGGGTTGCTGGAAGATGATGATCGTCGCCGACGGTCGGCCGTTCAGGCGCGAACTGGTGTCGTAGGACCTGGCGCCGAGCTCGACGGTGGCGACTTCACCCAGCCGCGTGATGCGGCCTCCCTGGCCGGTCTTGACGATGATATTGCGGAACTGCTCCTCGCTCTCCAATCGGCCGAGCGTGGTGAGGATGTACTGGAAATTCTGCCCGCTCGGCGCCGGCGGCTGCCCGACCTGCCCGGCGGCGACCTGCACGTTCTGCTCACGCAGGGCTTCGGTGATATCGGTCGTCGCCAGTTCGCGCGCCTTGAGCTTTTGTGGATCGATCCACACGCGCATCGAATAGTCTTTTGACGGCAGCACGCGCACAGTGCCCACACCGGGCACGCGGCTGAGCTTGTCACGAACGTTGGTGTTGACGAAGTTCGCCAGATAGGTGTCGTCAAACTCCTTTGCGTCCTCCAGTTTGTCGGGCGCCAGCGACATCACCAGCACGATGCCGGTCGATTGCTTGGTCGTGGTTACGCCTTGACGCTGGACTTCCTGCGGCAAGCGCGGCAGCGCCGTCGCGACGCGGTTTTGCACGAGTACCGAAGCGATATCGACATCGGTTCCAAGATCAAATGTGATATCGCACGAATACGAGCCGTCGCTGTTGGATGTGGAGGTCATGTAGATCATGCCCTCGACGCCATTGATCTGCTCCTCCAGCACCTGCGCCACGCTGCGCGCCAGTACGCTCGCATCGGCGCCGGGATACCGCGCCTCGACGTGGATCACCGGCGGGGTGATCTCGGGATATTGGCTAACCGGCAGCCCCATGTACGCGGCCGCGCCTGCGAAGACGATCAGCAGGGAGATGACGGTCGCGAAAATCGGGCGACGTATAAAGAAAAGGCTGAACATCAGAGTGCCTCGGGGGTCGCCGGCTGGGTGGTCGACGGCTTGGTAGTCGCAGGCTGCGTCGTCGGGTTGGCATCGGCGGGTGCGATCGTGGGTATCGGCGGTGGGTCAACGAACTTCGGATTCACCACCGCTTCAGGGCGCACCATCATCAGCCCGTTGACGATGACTTTGTCCGTCGTCTCCAGCCCCGAAATGATTCGGCGGTACGCGCCCGCCTGCGGGCCGGGCATAATGGCGCGACGCTCGGCGACATTCTTGTCGTTCACCACATACACGAACTGCCCGCGCGGGTCGGCCTGGATCGCGACATCGGGAACGAGCATCGCCTGTCCGGAGCCCATCTGGGCGCGGATTCGGACATAAAGGCCGGGCACAATCTGCTTGTCGGCGTTATCAAACCAACCGCGCACACCGTAGGTGCCGGTGCCCGGATCAACCGTGTTATCTCCGGAAACAACCTTGCCCCTGTGCGGAAAGCCCGCTTCATCCGCCATGCCCAGGTCGATGATCGTCGGTTCATTGGGATTGGGTTCATTGAGTCTGGAGCGGGGGTATTTACGAATGTAATCCAGAAACTCCGCTTCAGACACCTGGAAATCGACGTAGATCTCGTTATCCGCGACGATCGTCGCAATCACGGGTTCGTTCACCCGAACGAGCGTGCCTTCATCCACCATGTTCTTGCTGATCCGCCCGCTGATCGGGGAGCGGACTTCGGTGAAATCCAGATTGAGCTTCGCATCATTCAGTTCCGCTTCCGCGACCGCCGCCTCTGCGACCGCGAGCTCGTAGGCGGCCTGCTTGTCGATGAGTTCCTGATCGGATGCCGCCTGCTGCGTGACGAGCGTTCGCACGCGGTCAAGATTCGCCTTGGCGCTGGCGACGGTCGCCCGTTTCCCCAGCAGCACCGCATCGGCACGCTGCACGGCGACCTTGTACGGCTTCTGATCAATGATGACGAGCGGGTCGCCTTCCTTCACCTGCGTGTCGGCTTTGAAATTGACCTTCTCCAGATACCCCGGCACGCGCGGCCGCACTTCGGTCTGCTTGATGCCGCGGGTGATGCCGTTGAAATAGAGGTAGTTGGTCACCTCGTGCCGTACGGGATTCAGCACCGAAACCTCCATAGGCGGAGGAGGGGGCGGCGCGTCAGTTTTACCGCACGACACTAAGGCGATTGCGAGTCCAAAAACCAAGGCGTGTATCGGGTGCAGGTATCGAGGATGGAGAAACGGCATAGATAACGTTGTAGGCGCAGCTTTTGATTTCGGCAAACTCTCCATTTTCTTCACAATCCAGGAAACCGCATCGTGGCACGCGGGTTGCGATTAGGAAACAGAGAATTGTCGCAACCCGCCTGGCAGGCAAATAGAGCCGGTACGGTTGCGAACGTTGCGCGGCGGAGCCGCAGAGATTGCGCGGAGCGAGCGGGCAGTGACGCGGCAACGGCCGAATACCAGGAATCGATATGGGACTTACCAGCGCATTATTCACGGGCTTGTCCGGTCTAAACGTCAACCAGACGCGCCTGAACGTGGTCGGCAATAACATCGCCAATGCCAACACGGTCGCGTTCAAATCAAGCCGCGCCCTTTTCGCGCCGCAGTTTTACGTAACGGATTCCGCCGGTGGACCGCCTAATGCCGATTTCGGCGGCGAAAACCCATCCCAGCGCGGCCTGGGAGCGACAGTCGCGACCATTCAGAAAGATTTTACGCAGGGGTCGATGGACACCACCGGCAAAGACACCGACCTGGCCATCGATGGGCAGGGGTTCTTCATCGTCATTGCGCGCAGTCCTTAGTGATAGTCCAC
>JACMJD010000172.1 GCA_014380825.1 Phycisphaerae bacterium
CGAGCGGCGAGAGATCGCTATCGGCGTTGGTCGAGCCAAGTCGCGCGATTTCGCGACGGCGGTCGGACCGTATCTCGTCTCGCTGAATTCGCTTCGCGATCGAATCGATGCCGACGATCGCCTGCACCTGGCGATGCGAGCACTGGTGAACGGCAACGAGCTCTCCCGCGCCGACGCCAGCAGCATGTTCTTCACTTGGCCGCAGTTGATCGAGCAGGCGTCGCGCGATGCGGTACTGTTCCCCGGCGACTTGATTTCAAGCGGTGTTGTCGGAACCGGAAGTGTTCTGGATCTTGGTGGATCGAATGCCGCGCCGTGGCTTCGCGCAGGCGACGTCGTGGAACTCGAAGTCGAGCGGTTGGGAATTCTGCGAACACCGATCGTGCATCGTCCATCGCACGGAACGACGGGAGTCGCACAAGCGGGTGCGGTGGTCGCGCGGACAGCGCTGTCGATCTGACGATGCACGCACTTTCGTAGCCACGAACGCAAGTTCGTGGACTTCCACGGACTCGCGTCCGTGGCTACGAAAGATGCAGTGAACGCAGCGCAGATTCCGTTCGTCATCTGATGCTACAATTGGTCAGCGGAGGTAAACACCCATGCCGATCTACCGAAAACTTGGTGAAGTTCCACGCAAGCGACACATCAAATTCCCGCGCGAGAACGGCAGCAGCTTCAAGGGTGAAGGTCTGCATTATGAGCACGTCGTCACGACTGCCGGGTTCGACCGCGCGTATTCGATTCAGTATCACCTGCGTCCGCCCACGCGGATCAAGAAGTGCGAGACCGCCGGCGCCGTCGATCTGAAAGAAGCGAGTGATCAATGCCTGCGGCATCATCATCTCAAGACGTTTGAGATGCCGCGCGCCGGTGAGACGATCAAAGGCCGCGTGCCGATGATGTTCAATTCGGATCTCACGGCATGGCGATGTCGTCCCGCCGAGCAGCAGAAGACTTTGTTCCGAAATGGTGGCGCGGATGAGATCGTCTTCATCCACGGCGGCAAGGGCGTCGTCGAATCGCCCTACGGAAACCTTCCGTATCGCGAGCTCGACTACATCGTCATCCCGCGCGGCACGACTTATCGAATCGTGGCCGACGAGATCACGCGGGAGGATCACCTGATCCTCGAATCGCACTCGCCCGTGCGCATTCCGACCAACTACCTGAACCCGGACGGCCAGATCAAACTCGGCGCGCCGTATTACGAGCGCGATTTTCACGGCCCGACCGAGCTGCTCACGATCGACAAGGAAGGCGACACGGACATCATCGTGAAAGACGGTCACCGCCTGACGCGAACCGTGCAGGCCAATCATCCGTTCGACGTGGTCGGCTGGGACGGGTTCGTCTATCCGTTCACGTTCAACGCGATGGATTTCGAGCCGCTGACCGGCACGGTGCATCTGCCGCCGCCGTTTCAGACGACGTTTTCATGTCATGGCTTCGTCGTGTGTACGTTCGCACCGCGGCACCTGGATCATCATCCGCAGGCGATCAAGGTTCCGTACGTTCACAGCAACACCGAGGCCGACGAAGTGCTGTTCTACGTGCGCGGGAATTTCGGATCGCGCAAAGGAATCAGCGCCGGCAGCATCAGCGTCCACCCTGCCGGCATTCCGCACGGGCCGCATCCGGGCACAATCATTGCGAGCATGAACGTGCAGCGGACCGAAGAGCTCGCGGTGATGTTCGATACAGAAAAGCCACTGCTGCTGACCCCGCAGGCGATGCAGATGGACGACCCGAACTACCCGATGAGCTGGCTGGATCAGAATGAATTCAGCGGCCCCGACGGCCAGCCACGCTGAGACCAACTTTATGACGACAGCGAACATTCCAATCGGCCTGACGACCAACAAAGCGCCGTTCATCGAACAGGCGAAGTCGAACGGCGAGATTTACATTCAGCAGCCGTACGAGCTCTACAGCAAAGACAATCACGAAACCTGGCGGCGGCTGTATTCGCGCATGAAACCGCGCTGGGACAAATTTGCCAATCCGCGCTTCATGGAAGGCGTCAACAACCTTGCGCTCGATGCGAATAACGTCCCGAAACTCGAAGACGTGAATAACTTCCTCTGTCCGCTCACGGGATTTCGGGCGAAACCTGTGAGTGGTTACGTCCCGGCGTACATCTTTTTCGACTGCCTGCGCAATCGCGAATTTCCGACCACGATCACCATCCGCGACGGCAAGTCGATCGACTATTTGCCCGAGCCCGACATCTTCCACGACATCGCCGGCCACGTGCCGATGCACACCGACAAGGCGTTTGCCGACGTGCTCGTTCGCTTCGGCGAAGTCGCACGCTCCGCGGCCGACCATGTGCAGGGGATCAAGGACGAGCACAAACGCGTGCAGACGGTTGAATCGATCCTCAAGGCGATGGCGCGCTTCTTCTGGTTCACGATCGAATTCGGCCTGATGCGCGAAAAGCCGGGCAGCAAGAACATCAAGGTCTACGGTTCTGGCCTGCTCAGTAGCTATGGCGAGATCGAGCATTCGATCACGTCGGCGGAGGTGCAGCGGTTTCCGTTGCAACTGGAATGGGTGATCAACCAGTATTTCGAGATCGACAAATATCAACCGCTGCTGTTTATCGCCGATTCGTTCGAGGAAGTATTCGAGCTGGTGAACACGCTGGAAAAATGGCTGCGCGAAGGCAAGTTGGACAACGTCGCCGGCGGCGAGCCGGCAATTAACGAAGCCGACCTGGCGTCGTTCCTGCACGCCGATCTGAGTTCGAAGTGATCAGAACGAAACGCGCGAACAGCGAGACAGTGTCATCCTGAACGTAGTGAAGGATCTCGGGAAGCGAGTGACGTCCACTCCAACCC
>JACMJD010000173.1 GCA_014380825.1 Phycisphaerae bacterium
CACGCATCGAATCCTGTCTGCGATCCGTTCGCACCATAGCGCAATCCGCTTCCGATCGCTTGCCCAAGGGCGTTCACTGTTCCGACCGAGCCGGATCGATGGACGCCCGCGGCGACACTGCGCTCATAACCTGGGCCGACCAATCCAATCAGTGTGGAATTTCCCGCCGCGTCGGAGATCCAGCGTCTTGTCCAAGTTCGACACCGGAGCTTGCGTAACGCGTACTCATGCCGGTCGCCAAGCCGTTGTCACTCAAGGAGCTTGGCGTGCTGCGAACGAATACCGCTCCGTTCGACATATAGCTGTACCCGGCCCCGCTTAAACCCAGCACGACGGTATTTCCTGCCACCGGGTGCAACCACGCTTGGCGGCCAGTACCTGTGCCATCGGCAGCGAACCGCGCGACGTCGCCGAGCATCGCACCAGTTCCGCTCAATCCGAAAATCTGCGCGGAACGAAGAATCCCGTTCGGCATTATTCGATCGTAAACGCCACCGGACGGATTGATCGCGACACCCATCTGGCCCGACTTGGCAAGCCACACATCTTGGCCGAGCGACGATCCATCGGCAGCGTATCGTTGGCTGATACCGGCCGAAGTCCCCGCTTCGGTCAGCTTGTATATCGTGGCATGACGCGTCTTCAGCGGTCCGGTCTCGTACACGCCGCCCACTAAGCTCGCAGTCGTGATGTGATAACCGTCGGCCGGCGGTTGCTGCGCGCGACTGACTTCAGTTGTGCTTATCAGAAGCAGCGGAGATATCGAGACGACCGCGGCGCGGAATACACGCATTTCCTTCTCCAATGACGAGCCGAAATCGAGCTAATGGGAGAACGACGACGTTAATGGGCAACAGTGGATCAGTCTACACAGAATAGGCCGGTTTTAGCCTCGTTCTGCGTCAAATAATTGCTCGCCGGCAGCCACGGTACAATATGCCGCTTGTTGGCGCGTTCTTACGATGACCGCCGGGTGATGCGTTATGTCAAAACTCCATCCACTGCTGCAACCGCTCGCACCAACCGCCGACGATCCGTTTGATGCGATCAAAGCGGCCCATCTGCTCAATCGCGCGGGGTTCGGCGGCACGCCGGAAGAGATCGAGCATGTGATGGCGCTCGGCCCGATCAAGGCGGTCGATGAGCTGCTGGATTTTCCCGAGGCCGGGGCGGATGAGCAGTCGCAGACAGACGTGCCGGATCTTTCCTCGATCGATGGTTATCCGAAGAGCTTCCGCGATCTGCGGCAGATGTACGTCGGCAAAAGTGCCGAAGAGCGCAAGCAGCTTCAGCAGAAATTCCAGATGGCCAACCGCGAAGCGATGCTGGCCACCATCGGCTGGTGGCTGAAGCGCATGACGTTCGGGCCGCACCCCTTGCAGGAAAAACTCACGCTGTTCTGGCATGGCCATTTCACGACGAGCGCGAAAGAGGAGAAGGCCGCTTCTCCGATGTGGAATCAGAATGAGCTGTTGCGCCGATTCGCCGCCGGGAACTTCCGCGACTACGTCCGCCAGGTTTCGCGCGATCCGGCCATGCTCGATTACCTGAACAATTCGCAGAATCGAAAAGCCAAGCCGAACGAAAACTACGCGCGCGAATTGATGGAGCTGTTCACACTCGGCATCGGCAACTATTCCGAAACCGACATTAAGGAATCCGCCCGCGCGTTCACCGGCTGGGCGCACGACGGCGACGATTTCGTCTTCCGCAAGTTCGACCACGATGAAGGCCAGAAGACTTTCATGGGTCGCAAGGGGAACTTCGGCGGCGACGAAGTCATCGACATCATCCTGATGAACCCCGCCTGTGCGCCTTACATCGGGCAGAAGCTGTGGACATTCTTCGCGTACGAAGATCCCGAGCCGCTGCTCGTGCAGGGGCTGGGCAACATTTTCCGCGAATCGAAATTCGAGCTGCGTCCGCTGATTCGCACGATGCTGCAGAGCCGCGCGTTCTACAGCGAGCGCGCGATCGCGACGCAGATCAAGAGCCCGGTGCAACTGGTCTGCGGCACGGTGCGACTGCTCGGACTGAAAAGTCCCGATCCGCGATTCGTCTTCGGCGCGCTTCAGCAGATGGGCCAGGTTCCGCTCATGCCGCCGAACGTGAAGGGCTGGCCGGGCGGGCGGATGTGGATCAACACCAGCACGTTGTTCGTCCGCTACAACACCGCCGTCATGCTTGCCGGCGGTGGCGGAAACATCGTCGCGGCCAGCGGACGGAAGGCCGGCGCGAAGATCCTCAAAGGCTTCAAACCCGCCGGCGACGCAGGTGAATATGACGCGAAGTCTGCGACTAGCGCCGAGCTCACGGTCGACGAATGGATCGCGCGATTGATTCAGCGACCGATCGCCGCCGAAAAACGGCAAACGCTTCTCGACGCGCTCGGCAGCAAACCCGACAATGCCGACGCCGTGAAGAAAATGATTCAACTGATCGTCTCGATGCCGGAATATCAGTTGTGTTGATGGTTGTTGGTTCTTCGTTATTGGTTATTGGGGTTCGTCAGTGCAACCAATTGCAGGCGAGATACTGTCACCAATAACCAGGAACCAAGAACGAATAACCGAGAATGACGAACGAGCCAATCATGGAAAAACCAATCACCACTCGCCGGGAATTCATGCAGAAGGGGCTGGTGTTGCTCGCCGCGACATCGACGATTCCGACGTTTCTGGATCGCACGCTGCTGGCGATGAACGATCCGACCGATTCGCCGCTGACCCAGCAGCCCAACGGAACAGATGGCAAGATCCTGGTCGTCGTGCAGCTTTCCGGCGGCAACGACGGCTTGAACACGGTCATCCCATTTGGAGACGATGCGTACTATCGCAATCGGCCAAACCTGGGGCACGAAGCGAAGACTGTTCTTAAGGTAGACAATTATCTCGGCCTGCATCCCAATCTTGCGCCGATGAAGGCGCTGTACGATGCGGGTGAGATGGCCGTCATTCAGGGCATCGGTTATCCGAATCCGAATCGTTCGCACTTCCGTTCGATGGACATCTGGCACACGGCCGAGCCGGAGAAGGAAATCGCCAACACCGGTTGGCTGGGGCGGTATTTCGACAACGCCTGCCCCGGTTGCGATCCGCACGTCGGCGTGAGTATCGGCGAGACGCTGCCGCTGTCGATGAAGGGCGATCGCGTGATGCCGCTGAGCTTCGATCGGCCGGAGAATTATCGATACAACGGGCGTGATAAAGCGCGCTATGCAAAGCTGAACAGCGCCGCAGCGCCAACGACGCAGCCGGATCAAGCAGCCTCGCCAACGAAGGGCAAGAAGATCGAGATCGCGTCGGCATCGAGCCAGCTCGATTTCCTCACGCGCACGGCGATGGATGCGCAGCTCAGTAGCGATCAAATTTTACAGATCACGCGCAATCACAAGCCGCCACGGCAATATCCCGGCGGAGAATTCGGCAGCGCGCTGCGCAACGTCGCCGCGATGATCCAAGGCGGTCTGCCGACTCGTGTTTATTACGTCAGCCTAGGTGGATTCGACACGCACGCGCAGGAGCGGCAACGTCACGACAATCTCATGAAACAACTGGGCGAGGGCGTGAGCGCATTCTGGGCGGACATGAAAACGCAGAAGAACGACAGCCGAGTGCTGATGATGACCTTCAGCGAATTCGGCCGCCGAGTTCAGCAGAACGCGTCGGGCGGCACCGACCACGGCGCCGCCGCCCCGATGTTCCTGTTCGGGCCATCGGTGAAACCGGGCATCTTCGGCAAGCATCCGTCGCTGACCGACCTGGACCAGGGCGACCTCAAATACGGCATCGACTTCCGCAATGTCTACGCGACAGTGCTGCAAGGCTGGATGGACGCGGCGAGCAAACCGATCCTCGGGCAGCAGTTCAAAACGATGAATATCCTGCGCGCATAAAAGCGCCGCTTGAGTCGACTGAGCAGTTGACTCAAGCGGCTATCTTTTTCATACCGCGTACGCGCTATCGAGCTTTCTTCTTCTTGTTGTCGCCATCGCCGGATTGATCCACCTTTGCGCGCGCCGGCTTCGCGTCATCGGCGATCGCTTCGCGGTTCGTCACGCTCAGGATGTCGCCGTTCGGACGCACGTGAATCGTGACCGAATCGCCGCCGGTGCTTTGCGTGTTGAACTGGTAATACTCGTACGTCGTGCGATAGACGTCCTTGATGTTGGCCGATGAGAACATGCGATCGATCGTCTCGCGAACGGGGGCAGGCAGCTTGTCGCGATCGAGCTGCTGGCGCTGCTGATAAATATTGCCGTCAGGATTGGCAACGACGTCGACGCGTCCGTCAGCGGTATCCAGCGTCGCGACGTAGTAACCATCGCCCGCGGCGGGGTAGAGATGAATCTCTTTGACCTTCGCGCCGTCGTACCGCTTGGTCGCCAGTTCGCGAACTTTGTCGGCTTTGTCGCTCGTGGACATGTCGGTTTTGCTCAGGTCTTCGCGCTTCAGCTCCGCTTCGTTGCGGATGTCGCGCAACCGGCCGGCCGGATCAAGGCGCAGGTCATACATCTTTCCGCCGACATCCAACTGAACGTTGTATGAGGTCACGACGGTGCGCTCGATGTCCGCCGGGCTCTTGAACAGCCCGCTGACCGCATGACTCGCCGCCTGCGGCATCTGCTTGGCGCTGACGGGAGTTCCGCTTTGCAGGAAATCGCCTGAATCCGTGACGAGCGCGGTGCTGTCGCCATCTTTCGTGACGACGCGGACCTCGTTCACCTTCACGCCGTTGATCTTCCGCGAGCCGGTGATTTCGGTGCTCGTCGCATCCGGATACTGCGCCTTGAGCGCCTGATCGACCGCCTTGTTTCGCTGAGCCGATGCCGTGCCGCAGAAGAGGGTGGCAATGGCACACCCGGTAATGAGAAAACGTTTCATGATGGACTCCGCCAAAAAGAGAGAGATCAACAATCCCCTTGAACGAATCGAGTGTGCGCACGGGCGGCGAAGTGAGGGAAGGCCTAAACTTTTTTCTGACGTTTGGCGTCGGGCATCCAAACGGGCAAGTTTTCGATGGAGCGTCTGGCCGCTTCGCTGGTTGGAATTCCCCAGTATTCGAAAAACGGTCCCAGATTCCTGCCGACGGTTCGCGAGAATCTCACCATCCACTGATCGCGCCTCTCATCGTCCGTCCTCGGGCGTTGATCTTCCGGCAGTTCGCGATATTCGGCGAAAACCTTCTTGTACGCGTCCCAGCCGAACGCTTCCTGCAACTGCTTGTACATGATCAGTGCGGTAAACGGCTCGGATTTCCACTGCTCGAACTTCGTGCCGTCGGCCTTGTATTTCGCCTCGGCCTTGGCGCGGGATTCGGGCGACATCGCCTTGTGCATCTTACCGCCATTCGTGCAGACGGTGTCGAGCACGTACATCGTGAAGAGGTTGACGGTTACTTCGCCTGTGCCGTCGAACGTCCAGTCCGGATTCTGATGATTGTGGCCGATCTCGTGGAACATGCCCCATTCGCCGTCGCGTTGAAGCGAAGCCAGATCGACGAACCGTGGCGCGGCGTCGAGCTGCGTCATGATCGGATAGCCCGCGTGCATGTACCCGGCGGAGATCTGCACATCGGTGACGTACCGTTCCGGCCGCTTGCGCTCGCGCGGGATCGTGCCCAGATCCGCGCAGGCGTCGGCGACGCGGTCCCAGAATTTCATGAGGTCGGTCGGATCGTCCAGCTTGCGAACGTTTTCCGACGGCAACGTGATGATGATCTTATCGCTCTGCAGCTCGGCCCAGGGCGCGGGTGCCGTTCGCAAGGCTTGCTGCCATAACTTGAGTTCGGTCTTGCCGAGGATGAAGTGCGGCGCCTCGGTCGCGCCGCCGACGATCATCGCAAGCTGTTTCGCGGACGCCGCGCCTTCGGGAACGACGATGTAAACGAGCCCGCCGAACGCGTTGGAAACCTCAATCGTCACCTTACCGGTACCGAAGAACGCCGGTTCCGGGATATTGAAGACGCGATCGACCTGTGGCGATCGTTTCCACGCGGCGAGATCCCAGAGACGATCCGAGTGCGCTCCGATGCGCACCTGAAATCCCTTGTAATTCCCTTCCGGAATAAGTCCCGGGATCGCTACTTGAATTCGCTCTCCGGGAGCGGCATAAAGCCCGGTGCTGTGCCAGCCTGGAATTGTCGCGTCAATCGTTATGTTTCGGGCAATGCGAGGTGCCCAGTCGGCTACCTCGCCGGGGAAAATCTTAGCAGATCGTTCCGCGCGGATGCGATCGACCTCGGCTTTTTGAATCGCGCGAACGTGCGCGGTGTACTGGAGCTTTCGGAGGCCGGCGGCATTGGTAAGCGGACGCTCGGCCGACGGAACGGGCAACGACATCACATCCGCTTGCGCCAGCGTCCGCAGCTCTCCCGCGAACGTGTTGTTCGGCAACGATTCCATGCATCGGAGCAATGTTGCAATGGCGATGTTCTGATCCTCCGCCGAGAGGGGCTTTGTCTCCTTCGCATCCTTGAGCGCGCGATATGCGTGCGACGCGTTCAGCAGCGGCGAGATGCTCTGCTCGACGTTCAACTCCCTGCCAGGCGGGACATCGATCGTGCCATCAGCCCAGACAATTCCGGCTCGTTCGAACAACGTGTTGGCGGCCAGGTCGTTCGAGAGGATGAGCTTGGTATTCAGCGATTGCCAACCCCAGCCCGGCACGCCGCACAGGACGCCGCCGCCGCGCTCGATAAATTTCGTCAACGGATCGATGTCGATCTGGCGGACGTCGCCGGCCGCGATGACCAGGACGTCGATGTCGTGCAGCTTCAAGTCTAAGTCGGGCCGCTCGGCGCGCGTCACGACGCACGCATTATCCGCCAGCAATTCGATGCCAGCACGGTTGTACGCGGCGACGCGAATCGGGGCGGTCGGATCCTTGCGCGCCGCGGCGGCATAACTGATCGCCTGCCGCACGAGGCGTTTGGTGTCGGCCGCCGCCAGCGCTTCCCGTGAGAAATATCCTTCATGCCCAAACGCTACGACACGACCTTTGCCGATCGCGCCGGCGGCGATGATGGGCGCGAGTGCTCCGTCCACTGGTGCAGCCGCGATCGCGAACGCGTCGCCGTAAACGCAGAGGGGTCCCGGCACGCCGGGGACGGTGATCGTTTTCACACCTTCGATGATCCGCGCTCGCGGATCGTCCTTCTGTTGCGCGAGAACCGAAAATGGCAGGCACGTCAGGATCATGATTACGAGCAGGTTTCGCATTGGATTCTGGTAAGTGTGACGATCGATCTGCGACGCCGCAAGCGGCGGTGGAGGCACGACTAGCGAATGCCCGTCGCTAAATCAATTTGAAAGAATCGGCCTCATCACACCGCTGGAAACTGCTTATAATCCTCCGGCAGAGCGTTTGCGGTTCGCATCCGGGGGCAACTGCTAGTCGCGTCTGGCCCACGTATTGCGCGGGCGTGTTGTTTGGGGCCTCGGCTGGCCGATAACTCTCTGGGCGGATCCTGCGTCACCGCGCACAGGCGGTGCGCGCGTTGCACGCGACCGTGCGTGGCGCGATTGCGATCCGCCCGTGGCCGGTTCTTTGTAAATCTGCGACCGCACACTCCCGATGGGCTTTTAGGCAACTTTCATCGTATTACCTGTGTCTGTTGGTATGAGTGCAACGGTCGCGCGTCTGTCGGAATCGGAGTATAGAATTATGCCGTCCAACAAAACCAATCCGCTGGTCTCGATCATCGATCGCAAAATCGATCAAACCAATTATCGCGAGCAACACTGGGAAGGCTCGCTGTGGGATTACCTGGAACTGGTCCAGGAGAACCGTGCCATCGCGCGCAATTCATTCCAGCGCACGTACGACATGATCATGAGCTATGGGACCGAATCGTTCACGCAGTTCAAACAGGAACTGACGCGCTACCGATTCTTCGGCGACCCGGTCGACAACGGCGCCGACGCGATCTTCGGGCTGGAGCGCCCGCTGATGCAGCTCGTCGACTTCTTCAAGTCGGCCGCACAAGGTTACGGCACGGAAAAACGAATTCTCCTTCTGCACGGCCCGGTCGGTTCATCGAAGAGCACGATCGCGCGGTTGCTGAAGAAGGGTCTTGAGTCGTATTCGAAGACTGACGCGGGCAAGTTGTACACCTACGCGTGGCGGCTGCCGCGCACCATGACGGGCAATGACGAAGGCGAGCAGTATCTGAACTGCCCGATGCACGAGGAGCCGCTGCTGCTGATCCCGCGCGAAGCGCGCGCCGAAGTGCTGGAGACGATCAACGAAAAGCTTCCGGACGACCACAAGATTCGTCTGTATGGCGATGTCTGCCCATTCTGCCGGAAAATCTTCGGGGACCTGATGGAAGCGAACGACGGCGACTGGAAAAAGGTCATGGAGCACGTGAAGGTGCGACGGCTGATCCTCAGCGAAAAAGATCGCCGCGGCATCGGCACGTTCCAGCCGAAGGACGAAAAGAACCAGGACAGCACCGAACTGACCGGCGACATCAATTATCGAAAGATCGCCGAATACGGATCGGACAGCGATCCGCGCGCATTCAACTTTGACGGCGAACTGAACATCGCCAACCGCGGCATTGTCGAGTTCATCGAAGTGCTGAAGCTCGACGTGGCATTCCTGTACGACCTGCTGGGTGCGTCGCAGGAACACATGATTAAGCCGAAGAAGTTTGCGCAGACGTACATCGACGAAGTCATCCTCGGGCACACGAACGAGCCGGAATATAAGAAGCTCCAGGGCAACGAGATGATGGAGGCGTTCCGCGATCGAACGATCAAGATCGACGTGCCTTACAACATCAAGCTGGATGATGAGATCAAGATTTACCTGAAGGATTTCTCGCCCGCGAAAGTGCGCGGCATGCACATCGCGCCGCACACGATCGAGGTAGCCGCCATGTGGGCGGTGCTCACGCGCCTGGCCGAGCCGAAGAAGGCGGGCATCACCAAGGTGCAGAAGCTGAAGCTGTATAACGGGAAATCAATTCCCGGGTTCACAGAAGATTCGATCAAAGAGCTGAAGGAAGAAGCCCCGCGCGAAGGCATGCAGGGCATCTCGCCGCGATATATCCAGGACAAAATCAGCAACGCTCTGGTTTCACACCAGGCACAGGTCGAGAAGACGATCAACCCCTTCATGGTCATGAACGAGCTCGAGGGCGGCATGACGCATCATTCGTTGATTACGGATGAAGAGCTGAAAAAGGAATACAAAGAGCTGCTCGCCGTCGTGCGCGAGGAGTACGAAGATATCCTGAAGGGCGAAGTGCAGCGCGCGATCAGCGCCGACGAAGACGCGATCAAGCGCCTGGCCGCCAACTACATCGAAAACGTTCGCGCGTACACACAACACGAGCG
>JACMJD010000174.1 GCA_014380825.1 Phycisphaerae bacterium
CGTACCTCGTTCACAGTGGAGCGGGCCGGTGAATTTACAGGAATGTGACGCAAGGACCAACAAACCTTCCGAGGCGGGAAAACAATCCGCATCCTTTACCGAGTTTTTCCATGGAATTGGTAATTTATTCTTGCGTTGTCGCTTTTTTTTCTTGCAGTTGTGGTGTTTTGATGCAGAATAGGTGTGCATCGTGGGTAGATTTGAATAAGCGGCCAGACCGCTTTTGAGTAATTTGTTCAATCCTTCATCGCTCCGCGCTATCGCGGACATGAAGCCAGGAGAGAATTTTCCTCCCTCACCGTTGCAGACGGCGTAGTGGAGAAGGCTTGATTCAATTGCGAGTCTTGACTCGCATCATTTCAACGATCAGGCATTCCAACAGTTAAATCGCGGCACCGCATTCGGCTTGCGTACCTTCTTGGCACGCTATCGAGTTGAGCATTTGTCCGCGCAATCTGTTGGGGTCCGATCGACATTTTTTAAAGTCATTTTCTCTCTCAGGAGGAGAAGATATGTTGCGATCGAAAACAATTTATGCGCTGACAGCGCTCTGCCTTGGCGGGACTTTCGCGCCGGTAAACGCCGCGATCGTCGGCCCTTACACGACCGATACCAATACGCTGCACCTGTATCACCTCGATGAGACGGCAGTGAACTTCATAGACAGCGGATCAGCCGCGACGCTCCGCGACCTGGACGTTCTAACCTCGCCGGCCACGAGCGCCGCGAGTCTGACCGGCTTCACGAATGCAGGATCTTTTACAGCCGATACGGCCAGTCAGATCCAGCAGTCAATCGACACCGTGCAGTCAGAGTGGCAGGATGCGACCAGCGGCGCATTCACGTACGAAGCCATCATCAATCCGAGCGGAATCACTGGAATCCGAACGATTCTGTCCAAGGATCACACGACCGGCGGGCCGAATCGTCGCTCGTTTATTTTTCGCCTGAATGGGACAAACCTGGAGTTGATCCGAACCGGTCCGACCGTGCAGACGATCAGCATTGCGGTGCCGACTGTTGGCGCAAATGCAATCGCGGCCGGCACATGGTTTCATGTCGCGGTGACATATGATGGTGTGGATAACACCACTGGCAACACGACGCTGTATTGGACCAAGATGGATGCGGCTAACACCGCAGCCAACGCGATCGGCACGGCAAACAACGCCGTCGATATCGGTTCTGTCGGTGGAAATACGCCGTTCACGATCGGTAATCGAGACGACGCAACCACGGCCAATAACTCGTTCGGCGGTTTGATCGACGAAGTGCGCGTCAGCAACATCGCTCGCGGCTCACAGGGCATGCAGTTCGTCCCCGAACCGGCATCCCTCTCGGCGATCGCGCTGGGCGGGCTTCTGCTCGGACGTCGTCGCCGGATTTAAGATCCAGACTTCGAGCGTAAGTTAAAAACAAACATCCGGAGCGGCCGCAGATTCAGCGGCCGCAACGGAAAGCTTTAATGCCCGATAATCCGCTCATTTCGCATTGCGCTGGACAATCCCCGTGCAATCGCGTAACGTGTGTCAACAACCCGCCGGTTTTCACGCCTCCTTTTGAGTGCTGAATTCAATCAGATGCAACGAAGTTGTGTTCAGGCGTCAGTTGTTTTAGGCGATGTCGCTTTTGCGTCGCGCCTATCAGCGCATTGGCTGGCTTGTTAGCGACTCTCCTCGTCGCGGCCCTCTCGGTGCGCATCGTCCACCGATACAGGACCGTGTTCATGAAATTTGCTGATCTTAAATTGTCCGATCCCATTCTGCGCGCCGTGCTCGCAGAAGGCTACACCGTCGCCACGCCCATCCAGGCGCAGGCGGTTCCTCATATTCTTGCCGGCCATGACCTGATCGGCTCGGCGCAGACCGGCACGGGTAAAACCGCGGCATTTGCGCTGCCGATCCTGGAGCGCCTGCGCAAGGACGATCTACCCGTCGTCCCGGGGCGGCCGAAGGTGTTGGTGCTCTGTCCGACGCGCGAACTCGCGTCCCAGATCGCCGACGGTTTCCGCGCTTACGGCGCGAACCTCCACATCCGCCACTACGTGATCTTCGGCGGTGTCAACCAGCGCCCGCAGGCGGACGCACTGCGTCGCGGCGTCGATATTGTCATCGCCACGCCCGGCCGCCTGCTTGACCTGGCGAATCAGCGTCTGATCAACCTCAGCGACGTGCACACGCTCGTCCACGATGAGGCCGATCGCAAGCTCGACATGGGCTTCATCCATGACAACAAACGCATCGTCGCCACGCTTCGGAAGGATCGTCAAACGCTGATGTTCAGCGCCACGATGCCGCCGGAGATTCGCGAGCTTTGCAATTCGCTGCTCCGCAACCCGGTGAAAGTGCACGTAACACCCGTCTCAACGACGGCGGACAACATCTCGCAATCGGTCTATTTTGTTGACAAGAAAAATAAGCCACAGTTGCTGGCGCATCTTTATCACGAACTGCCCATGGCCCGCACGATCGTATTCATGCGCACCAAGCACGGCGCTGACAAGCTGATCGCCAAGCTCCACTCGCGCGGCATCAAGGCCGAGGCGATTCATGGCAATAAGAGCCAGAACGCCCGCCAGCGTGCGCTGCACAACTTTAAGACGATGAAAACCCCCGTGCTGGTCGCGACGGACATTGCTGCCCGCGGCATTGATGTCGATGGCATCACGCACGTCGTCAATTACGACGTCACGCACGAGCCCGAAACGTACATCCACCGTATCGGCCGAACCGCGCGGGCTGGTGCGTCGGGGGCGGCCATTTCGCTTTGCGATCGCGACGAGCGCTCGAACCTGAAAGCGATCGAACGGCTCATCAAAAAGCCGATTCCTGTCTGCGACGATCATCCGGAGTACGTCAACGAGCCGAAAGAAGCCGACTCGGGACATCGCGACCGCGACTCCCGCGACAGCGGATCACGTCGCGGATCAAGTCATAGTCAGCCTCGTCATAGTGATGCTCAGCACCGTGAGCACGGTGAGCCCCGTCACGCCGAATCGCGTCACGCACCGGCCGGTGGTCGACACGCGAACGGCGCAAAGAGTCACGCCCCGTCCCGCGCCCCGCATTCCAAGCCGGCCCACGCCGGCGCCCGCAGTGGTAGTGGCCAGCATCGCGTGGGCGCAGCGCCCCACCCGTTCGCCGCCAAATCCGCAGGTCCCAACAAGTTCCGCGGCAAACCACGCGGCCGAGGTCGTTAAGACTTCGGGTAACGAACGCTCGCTGAGAGAAATAGTTCGCTGATTTCACGGATTACACAGATGAACGCAGATAGGAAAAATTTCTTATCTGCGTTCATCTGTGTAATCTGCGATATCTGCAACCTATTCGGCGTCACGTCGCGATTGTCTTTCACGCCTCTGCGTGCTTCGGCATATGCGGCTCGTGCAGGACGACGGCTTTGCCTTTTTTCCGCAGCCGCAGGTTCAGCAGTTCCACGCCGATCGAGAACGCCATCGCGAAGTAGACGTAGCCTTTGGGGATGTGCCGGTGCGTCGAATCGATGATCAGCACCATGCCGACCATGATCAGGAAGCTGAACGCCAGCATCTTCACCGTCGGATGGCGGTTCACGAAATCGCTGATCGGCTTGGCGGCGAAGAGCATCACGCCAACGGCGATGACGACCGCGGTGATCTTGATCGTCAGCCCGTCGCTGCGGTGCTCCGGCGATGTCTGCTCCTTGCCGACGGCGGTGTTGACGCTGTCGAGGCTGAAGACGTGATCGTGGATGA
>JACMJD010000175.1 GCA_014380825.1 Phycisphaerae bacterium
ATCGCGCTCTCGGGCACGACGTACACCGATGACGGATCGCTGCTCGCGTACGGCGTTTCCAGCGGCGGCAGCGATCAGAAAGAGATTCGCGTTCGCGAGATGGCAACCGGCAACGATCGGCCGGACGTGATCAAGTTCGCCAAGTTTGCGAGCATCGCGTGGAAGCGCGACAACAGCGGCTTCTGGTACAACCGATATCCGACGCCCGGCACGGTCGCGAAGGAAGACGGCGCGCGGTTCAACAAGGTGTTTTGGCACACGCTCGGCACCGATCAGGAGCAGGACAAAATGCTCTTCGATCCGGGCGACAAAGAGCTGTCGGCGTCGCCGCAGGTGACGGATGACGGCGAGTACTTGTTGCTGTATCTGTCCCGCGGCTCGACTCGAAAGAACCGGCTGTATTTCCGTCCCGCCAACGACTCCGCCGCGCTCGCGGATGGAAACTTCACGAAGTTGTTCGATAAGGAAGACGCGCAATACAGCTTCGTCGAACACGACGGTCCGACGTTCTACATCCTGACGAATCTCGACGCGCCGCGGCGGAAGCTCGTTGCGGTGAACATCAATCATCCCGAGACGGAAAACTGGAAGACGATCATCCCGGAAGGGCCGGACACGATTTCGGATGTTACGTGCGTGAACAATCAATTCGTCGTCCAGTACATGCATGATGCGCACGATGTGATGAAGTTGTACGAGATGGACGGTCGGCTCGTGCGCGAGATCGAATTGCCGGGAATCGGATCGGTCGGCCAAATCACGGGCAAGCGTCGCGATGCTGAAATGTTCTTCTCGTTCAGCTCGTTCATCATTCCGCCGACGATTTATCGATACAACTTCGCCAGCGCCGAGCTCGAACCGTTGCGAAAGCCGGATGTGAAGTTCGATCCGGCGCGGTACGAGACAAAGCAGGTGTTCGTCACATCGAAGGACGGAACCAAGGTTCCGATGTTCCTCACGCATCGCAAGAACATCTCGCTGGACGGAAATAATCCGACGATCCTGAACGCGTACGGCGGGTTCAACGTCAGCACGCTGCCGGGCTTCAACGCACTGAAAATTGCGTGGCTGGAGCAGGGCGGAGTGCTGGCCAACGCGAATCTGCGCGGCGGCGGTGAATATGGCGAAGAGTGGCACAAGGGCGGGATGCTCGACAAGAAGCAGAACGTGTTCGACGATTTCCGCGCCTGCGCGCAATGGCTGATCGATCAGAAGTACACGCAACCCAAGCGCCTCGCGATCCAAGGCGGCAGCAACGGCGGCCTGCTCGTGTCGGCGGTCGAGGTGCAGTGGCCGGAACTGTTCGGCGCGGTGCTGTGTCACGTGCCGCTCACGGACATGCTTCGGTATCACCGCTTCACGGTAGGCCGGTTCTGGGTGCCGGAATATGGCAACGCCGAGACGGACGCCAAGCAATTCGCGACGTTGCGCGCGTATTCGCCGTTGCAAAATGTGCGGCATGGAACCAAGTATCCGCCGACGCTGATCTTCACCGCCGATGGGGATGATCGCGTCGCACCACTGCACGCGCGCAAGTTCACCGCCGCACTGCAAGCGGCGGATGGTGGGAACAATCCCATCCTCCTGCGCAGCGACGTTCGCGCAGGCCACGGTGGCGGACGACCGATTACCAAGACGATCGACAGCGACGCGGATGAGTACGCGTTTCTGGCGAAGATCTTTGGGATCGATTGGAAATCCGTGGAGAAGTGACGGCGGCGTCCGCAAGCATTGCACTTCTGGCTGCTGCTTCCGCGCTATCACAGCGTCTGATGCGGGATCGCCTGCACGATCTTCGTCGCTAGCTCTACTGCCGCGACTCCGTCGTCGCCGCTGACCAGCGGTTTGCACCGGCCGGTTGCGGCTTCGATGAAGCTTTCCAGCTCGGCGCGCAGCGGCTCGACGTCATCGATCTGAAGTTCTTCCACGTTCACCAGCTCGGTGTAGTTAAGCTGTGAGAGATCATCGATCTCGCCGGCGCGGATTTTCGCGATCGCGCCGCGGATGGCGCCGATGTTGGGCGTGCGACGCGCGACCAGGCCGTATCGTTTTTGATAGTCGAGTGACACGTACGCGTCGGCGCTGAACACGCGCATGCGGCGTTCGGTCTTTAACGCGAGCCGTGACGCGGTCATGTTCGCGACGCAGCCGTTTTCGAATGTCAGCCGGGCGTTGCAGATGTCCTCGACGTCGCCGATCACGCTCACGCCGATCGCATCAATGCGGGCAACGGGGGAGCAGGCGAGCATCAGCACGATGTCGATGTCGTGGATCATCATGTCCAGCACCACACCCACATCGATGCTGCGGAACGTCAGCGGGCTGATGCGCGTGACTTCGATAAACCGCGGGCGGATGTCGAGGCGGCGCATCGCGCGGATCGCGGGGTTGAAGCGCTCAATGTGGCCGACCTGCACGATCGCGTTGTGCTCGCGGCCCCAGGCGACGATCTGTTTAGCTTCTGTTACATCACCGGCTAATGGCTTTTCGATCAGGCACGCAATGCCGCGACGCAGGAACGGCTCGGCGACGGCCGCGTGGTGGTTGGTCGGCACGGCAATCGTGACGGCGGACACGCGATCGGCGAGGCTCTCGATATTCGAAAACGCTTCGCCGCCAAACTCCGCGACGCTCGCGGCGGCGGCGTCGGGGTCGGCGTCGTAGACGCCTACCAATCTCGCCTGTGGCATCTGTGAATACACCCGAGCGTGCAGTTTCCCCATCCGGCCACAACCGATGACGCCTACCGATAGTGGTTCAATGGGAGCTTTGGTTGCGGGGGACGGATCGGTGCGGCTCTGCGAAGTGGAACTCACGAGGGGGACTGTAATCGATTCGGGTGGTTCGGTTAAGTGGGAGTGCTCCGCAGCAGTCGCGCATTATCCTCGTGTAGCCCCGCCGCTTGCGGCGGGCGAACCCGCCGCAAGCGGCGGGGCTAAACGAGCTAAACGTGGCGCGCTAAACGGATCAG
>JACMJD010000176.1 GCA_014380825.1 Phycisphaerae bacterium
CTGGTTTGCCAAGGTAATCGCCACGATGCGGAGGAACAAGGAAGAGTGCTGACTATGTGATTACATGAAACGTGTTTCGGCTTTTCACGTAATCACGTAATCACGTAATCAAACACTGAAGATCGCGCCCATGCGCCGGCCGAGCAGACGGTTCGCGGACAGAATCGTCAGCGTGAGCAGGAGCATCGCCCACACACCGAGCGCCGCGGCGATGTACGGGCCATCTCCAAGTCGCCCGGACAGATCGTAGATCGCTTTGGTGATCGGCCAGAATCGCTGTTGCTGTGCGAGGATGAGCGAATCGCTGACTTCCAGCATCGCAAACGCGAACGCCAGCAGCGCGCCGGCGATCAGGTTGGCGCTGATCAGCGGGATCGTGATTCGTCGCAGCGTTCGCGCGCCGGATGCGCCGAGATTTTTCGCCGCCAGCTCGAGATCGACGGGCGTTTGTTCCAATCCTGCGGCGGCGCTGCGAACAACATACGGCAATCGTCGCATGGCGTAGGCGATGATCAGCAGGAGCACGGGATTTTGCTGCACGTCCACCAAGTCGCGCAGCCACTTGCGATGCGCGATTGGTTCGAACGCCTGGAGCTGCACGCTGATCGCCAAATATCCGAATGCGAGCACGAGCCCCGGCACGGCTAGCGGCAACATTGACATAGCGTCGATGCTTTGCTTTGCGAAGCGCGGCAGATCGCTGCGCACGATCAGCCAGGCGATGGCGATGCCGATCAAGAGATCCAGCACCGTGCTCGCCGACGCGAGCGCAATGCTGTTTCGCACCGACGGCAGCGTGACATCGTGCGTGAGGGCGGCGGCGTAATGCTGAATCGTAAACACGCGCGGCAGCGCGGATTGGTACCACGATCCAACTTTCGCGACGCTCAACAGAATCACGCCAACATGTGGTAGCAACGCGAGTCCGACCACGATCACGAACGGCAGCAGCGCGAGGAAACCGCGCCAGCCGCGCAGTCGGGATGTCGTCGATTGCACGGACGCTTTCGTCGTCGCCGCGCCATGTCCGCGGCCGAGCAGCAGCTTGCCGATGACGTACAGGAGCATGCTGCCCAGCAGCATGACCACGACCAGCGCGAACGGGATCGGGCTGGCGTTCACCTGCGTCAGCCGGAAGAAAATCTGCACCGGCGTGACCTGGTAGAAGTCGAACATCAGCGGCGTGCCGAGTTCGGTGAAGCTCCAGATCATCACGATGGTCGCGCCCGCGAGGACGCCGGGCCGCATCAATGGGAAAGTGATCTTGCGAAACACTCGCCAACGATTCGCCCCCAAATTGGCGGCGGCTTGTTCCATCGCGGGATCGATGTTCGCGAGCGCCGCGGAGATGTTCAGCAGCAGGATTGGATACAGGCTGAGCGATTCGATCAGGATGATGCCGAAGAACCGCGCGCCGCCGAACCAGTCGACCGGTGTGTCTTCTGGAATCAGGTGTGCCGATTGAGAGAGGCTCGTCAGTACGCCGAACCTTCCGAGGATCTGCCGCATCCCGATCGCCCCAACGAACGGCGGCAGGATTAGCGGCACGAGCAACATCGCACCGAGGATTCTTTTGGCGGGAAAGTCGTATCGAACGTTCAGCCACGCCAGCGGCAGGCTGATCAGCGTGCTCACGATTGTCACGCCCACCGCGATGCGCGCGCTGTTGATCAAACCCCATCGCAACTGGCGATCCTGAAACACCGCCAGCAGATAATCGAATGTGAACTGCGACGGCGCGCCCGGCGCGGCGTCGCCAAAGAAAGCGACGCGCACGATCCGATACAGTGGCCAGAACAAGAACACCGCGAAGATCGCGATGATCAAAACGAGGATGATGTGCCGTCGGATGCGTTTCAACGCTGCGCCTCTTCGCGAAGGCGGCGGTATTCTTCGCGAAACTCGTCCTGCCAGCGACGTTTCAGCTCGAGCTTTCGCAGCGGGTTCGCTTTCTCGAACTCGGCGGCGCGTCGCAGCGCTTCCTGCTGATCGAACGGGAATTGGCCGAGCTTGGCGCGCAATTCGTCGCGCCGAGGTGAGTTTTCAATTGCTCGCCGGGTGTCACGCAGTTCTTCCAGAAGATTTGAGCAACTGACTTCGATCAATTCGCCAAGGAATGAAAGCGTGGCCTGTCGCTTCGGGGACGAGGCGAAGGCGAAGTTCTTGTCGAATGGATCGACCGGATCGGTGAAGTTGGTCGGATTAAGATAAACATCGCGCATGATCGGCAGTCGCCGCAACGAAGTGCTGCGCGGGCCGCCCGGCGCGCCGGCACGAGTGTTCCACAGGCGCTGGGCTTCTTCGGTCAGCAGATATTCCATGAAACGAACTGCCAATTCCCGATGCTGCGCGCCTTTCACGAGCGCGACCGGATCGACCGTGATCGCCGTCGCGCCGGCGGGCTCGACGTAACCCATGCGCGATTCGCCAACCGCATCAACCTGCGCGCGGGCGTAGAAATCAATCGCCATCCCGACCGCGGCGTCGCCGCTGGCGATCACGTTCGGCACCGCGCTGCCGGCATCGGTGTAGTATCGCGCGTTCGAACAGATCAAACGCACCAGACCCATCCCGTCGCCCCAGCCTGCATCTTCGCTGCGACCGGCGTTGCTGGCGTCGATCATCGCGCGTTCGACGATGATCATGTAAACCTGCCGCGACGATACGCTGCGATTCGCATCGCCCGCGACGAACCAGCCGAGCAGCTTCGCGTCGGTCAGATCGCGCCAGGTCTTCGGTTCGGGCAGTTTCAGATATCGCAGCACGTCGCGGTTGTAGACGATGCCGAACGAACTCAGCGCCACGCCATACCACGTCGGTTCCGGCCCGGAATCGAACAATGGCAGCCCGTTCAGTGTCGGCGATGGAAACGCTTTCTTCAGCAATTCATCGCGCAGGCGAACCGGTTCGAGATATCCGCCGCGCTTGAGTTGGCGGTCGAACAGGTAGTCGCCACCGCCCCAGACCAGATCGATGTTGTACGTGCCGATGCGATCGAACAGCGGCTGAGCCGAGCTGAAATACCGCATGATCTCAGTGCCGCCGCCGTATGTGCGGTAGTCGACGACGACCGGTTGTCCAAACTTTTCAAGATGCCAGCGCTCAAACGCGTCGGCGAATTCGCGGCGAATGCTTTCGACGTGCGGCGTGATGATGACCAGGCGTTGCGCATCGCGCGAGTGCGCTTTGGTCGGCTGCGTTCCAACCGCGCGCTTCAGCGCGAATGGCGTAATCAGCACGATGAAGAAGAGGATGATCAGCCCGTATCGTCGCACGCGCGGCACAGCTTAGTGCAGCATGAAAGCGCTGTCATCCTGAGCGAAGCGAAGGATCTCGGGACGGGAGCGCCTCTCCCGGCCCGAGATCCTTCGCTTCGCTCAGGATGACAGGCGCGCGGGGCGCACTGGATTGTGGCGCGTATTGGGTCCCGCGCCATTCGACGCGTCTCGTTACGCACATCCACAATGCGCGAAGCCAGATGCCGATCAGCATGATCGCGCCCAGCGGGAAGAGCAGCGCGTACCGCTTCGGATTTCCCGTCCACGCATAATTCACCGCCAGGGTGAACGTCATGATGATCCAATGCACGATGCCGATCGCGATCCACCCTTCGCCGCCAAGTTCGGTGATCGGGTTCCGCGCGCGATAAATTCCCCACGCGATCGCCGCGAACGCGCTGAGGCTGCAAGCCAGGACGAAGAAAATCCCGGCGAGCATCTTCCACGGTGCTCGCCCGCTGCCGCCGAAGAAGTTGCGCGACCAACCTGCCAGTACCGCGCGTAACGAGTTGTACATCCGTGTCGACGCGAATTCTGAACCGATCGCCAACCGTGGGCGAAATCCGGCGCGCTTCAGGGCTTTTGCGATGCCGATGTCTTCGCTGAACAGACCTCGCACGGATGCGTGCCCGCCGATCGCGTCATACGCGCGCCGGCGGATCAGCATGAACTGTCCGTTCGCAAACGCGATGTTCGGCAGCTCGTTGTAGTTCGTCATGGGAAGAAGAAACATCGCGCTGGTGGCGGCCGCGCCGAGCGGGACGATCAGTCGCTCCCAGAAAGTCTGGTTCTCCAATCGCGGCAGCAGGCTGATCAGATCAAATCGTCGAATCTCCGCCAGGCCGATCGTCGCGCGCAGCGAATCGGGCGCGAGTTGCATGTCCGAATCGACGAACAGCAGCCATTCGCCGCTTGCGTGTTGCATGCCGACGTGCAGGGCGTGCGGCTTGCCGACCCAGCCCGCGGGTAAATCACCGGGTCGAATGTGGATGACTTGCAGACGGGAGTGCTGCGCCGCCAGCTCGTCGAGAATCTTGCCGGTCCCGTCGGTGCTGCGGTCGTCGATCGCGATGATCTGGAGATCCGGATAATCCACCGCCAACACCGACGCCATACACGCACGAAGCTGATGGGCCTCATCCTTGATCGGCACCAGCACGCTCGCGCGCGGCGGACGATCAGGTAAATCCCATAGCGGGCGACTCAGCAGCGACAGCCGCCGCCGTCCTTTGATCATGCCGAATAGGAATCCGACCCAGATGACCGGGCCGATCAACGCGTACGCCATGGCGATCGATCGTTCCAGCCACAGGACGCTCATATCGAGTTCCACTGTTTTTCGAGTTCGACGACTTCGCTGCCGCGCTGGACTAATTTGTAGAGCTTGAAGTAACCGCGCACCTCGTTGCGCGCGATGGGGTCGTTGATCACGTCGTCGATCGTGCGCCGCGTGAAAGCGAGTACGCGTTGAAGCGGCCGCTGCACGATCACGTGCTCGATCTTGTCGCGTTGCGGCCCTTCGACTTTGCGAGATTGGAATCCGAGTGGTTCACTCATTCGATCACATCAACTCTCCGGCTGCTGAAGCGGCGCCGGCTCGGGCGGCGGCGACGCGCCGACAAGCGCGTTTACGATTCGATCCACGTGTACGTGGCAGTTCTCGATGAACACGCCGTACTTGTCCTGCGTGCCAGCGACCGCCGTGCCGGCAACGAATATTCCGGGGACGCTGGTCTGCATCGTCAGTTCATCGAACACCGGCGCGCCGCAATCGCCGGCGATTTCAATGCCGGCGATCTTAAACAGCGTGTTGTCTTGTTCGTATCCGATCAACGACAAGACGAAGTCGGCGGGCACGTCGAACGATTCGTTACCGCGCCGGAGCGTCACGCGATCCGGATAAATGTGAGTTGGCGTCGACTGGAAATACGCATCGATCCGGCCGGCGTCGATCAGGCTGTTGATCTCGGGCAGCAGCCAGTACTTGATGCTTTTCTCCGGCAAACGCTCGCGGCGATAACTGATCGCCACGTGCGCGCCGGCCAAGTGACATCGCAGCGCCGCTTCGACGGCGGAATTCTTTCCGCCGGTGATCAGGAGACGCTTGTCGAAGTATGTGTGCGGGTCTCGGAAGTAGGCGCTGACGTGCGGCAGGTTTTCGCCGGGGATGTTCATTCGTCGTGGGTGATCGGTGCCGCCGGTGGCGAGGATCAGCTTGCCGACGCGATAGGTTTGCTCGCCGCTCGGGGGGCGCGTGTTCAGAACGAACCCGTCATCGTTGTCGCGCTCGATGCCGACGACCGGCTCGTACGTGTTGATCCGCAGGCCGAACTGCTGCACGACGCTGCGCAGGTACGCCAGATATTCCTCACGCGTGGCCTTGCCCTGATCGCGCGTTTGCAGTGGAACGCCGGCGATGGCGATGCGCTCGTTGGAGCTGAAGAATTTCGTCTGCGGCGCGAACCAGGAGATCGTGTAGCCGATCTGTCTGGCATCGAAGTGGAGATGTTTGATGCCGGCGCGCTGGAGTGCAACGGCGAGTTCGATGCCGATCGGTCCGGCGCCGACGATTGCCACCGGTGCATCGAGAGATTGCTTCGAACGGGACATCGCGCCAATCATAGTCTGACGCTGCGTCCGATTGGGGTCAGAAAACGCGTCACAAGCGACGCGGCTAAACGAGGTTGCGCCGTTCGGCGCTCAACTTGTGAAAGTGCGGGGTTGCGGCTATCATTCCCGCCCCTGAATTCAACGAAAACTCGAGGTGTTTAATGTCTCTGGATCGAAGCCTGAAGGGTGCAAATGCTCTGGTTCGTCATCGCAACGTGCTGACGCGCGGCGAACGTCTGGACAAGTTGCAGGAAGAAGAAAAG
>JACMJD010000177.1 GCA_014380825.1 Phycisphaerae bacterium
ATCTCAATGATGCGTTGGCAGCCCACGACGGCCAGATCGAGCATGCGATCGGTTTGCTCACGGTCGAAGCCGCCGGCGTTCTCGGCGGAGCCTTGGATTTCCACGAATTTTCCCGCGGCGGTGTACGCGACATTCATATCGACCTGGGCGCGGGAGTCGTCGTCGTAATCCAGATCGAGCCGGATCTCGCCGTCGATCAGTCCGACGCTCACGCCAGCCAGGTCGGTCACGATCGCGTGGGCGGGATCGTAGAAGGTTGGATCGAATCGCGCGGGAACCGGCGCGCCAGGCGGGAGAAATCTCGGCTTGGGAACTTCTGGCGGAAGTTTGCGCACGGCATCGACCAGCGCGACGTACGCCCCGCAGATCGACGCGGTGCGCGTGCCACCGTCGGCCTGCATCACCTGGCAATCGATGTGAATCGTGTGCGGGCCGATCTTGTTCAGATCGACGGCGGCGCGGATCGTTCGGCCGATCAGGCGCTGGATTTCCGTGCCGCGCGAATCAGTGTGGCCCATCTTCGGCCAATCTTTCCGGCGCGGGGTTGAGCCGGGGAGCATGACGTAATCGGCCGTGATCCAGCCGCCCGGTTTTTTGTCGCCGAACCACGGCGGCACATCGGGCGTGATCGAGGCCGTACACCATACGATTGTCTTCCCCTGCTGCCACATCACCGAACCGGCGGCGGCGTCGGTGAAGTTGCGTGTGATCTGGATCGGTCGAAGCTGGTCGTTGGCGCGTCCGTCGGTTCGCATGTGCGGATTGTAAGGGATCGAGGTAATCTGAACCGCATGGCGAAGAAGAAGGCTAAGCCGCAAGCGGCGAAGTTCGATGTGGTCGACGTGAAGATGGACGTTCGGATCAACGCGTCGCCCGCGAAGGTGTGGCGAGCGATCATCAGCGACTCGAGCAAATGGTGGCCCCGCGAGTTTTACACGGGTCCCGATCCGGAAGGCTTCATCTTCGAAGCCAAACTCGGCGGCGGTGTCTACGAAACCTGGACGAACGGCGGCGGCCTGGTGTGGTACGACGTCATCGGTGTTGATCCGAATCGCTCACTCCTCATGCGAGGCCAGCTCACCGCGCGCTACGGTGGTCCGGCGATGTCGTTTCTCGAACTCACGCTCGAAGCAGATGGCAAAGCGACGATTCTTCATCTGCACGACAACGTGTTCGGAGTGATCGGTTCGAAGATGCAAGATTCACTGGTAGCCGGGTGGAAGATTTTGATGGAAGATTCGCTGAAGAAGTTCGTCGAAGGAAATAAGTGACCGTCATGCTGAGGTACGCCAAAGCATCTCGGGATCTGAGTGGTCCTCAACAGTCGAGATCCTTCGGAGTACCGCAGGATGACAACGCTCGCGAGAGGCGCCTCGTATGACACGCTCTGAAAAATGGGAGATTGAATGCGAATTCTGATGACCGCCCTGCTGCTAACAATGCTCGCCGGCTGCCGCACCGAACCGAAAATGCAGTCGAGCTCGAATTTCCCGACGCGGCAGACTTACAACGTCCCGCCCAAAACGCTGTTGGAGAAAGTGAAGAGCGCGGTCGGCATTCCAATCGAATCCGAGCAAGACGGCCGCCTGGTGACCTCGTGGCAGATGCACGATGGCGCAAAGTTCGGCGTGGGGCCGGTCGGTCGCACGTGGCAGGAGCGCACGCGCTACACGATCACCATCGCGCCGGCGTGGGACGATTCGAACAACAAGAGCACGATCGAGGTGACCGAAGAGACTCAGCAGCGCCCACACGATCAATACGAATGGGGATCGCAAGAGCCCGTGAAGCGCCCAGAGTTGGCGGCGGAGATGGCGCGAAAAATCGACGCAGCACTGAGCAGCGCATCGAAATGACCGCATTTTCCGTGGTCGCTTGACATCACCACAGCGTCCATTAGTATGCGTCCCGCTATCCCGAATCGCGGGATATTTGCCGAGAGGTCTGGCCCTTGTGGGCCGGAAAGGTAGGCGAACCGATTACCGGGCCCGGCACGTTTCGCGTGTCGTGAATTGCGGTCTTTTTCCAAATACAATTAAGCTCCGTTTTGGCGAGCTCAGAAGTCTCCTTTACCCCGTAGTGTAACGGTAGCACAAGAGATTTTGGCTCTCTTTGTCCTGGTTCGAATCCAGGCGGGGTAGTTTGTTGTTCGACCCACAGCGATGCCTTTAAGTGCAATCATTTTGGCTGCCGGTAAGTCGACGCGAATGAAATCGCGGCGGCCTAAGGTGCTGCACGAAGTTTGCGGTAAGCCGATGCTCGATTATGTCCTGCGCGCCTGTTACGACGCCGGTTGCGAGCGGCTGTTCGTCGTCGTCGGTTACGGCAAGGACGAAGTGATCGGCGCGTTCGATCACGATGAGCGCATCACGTGGATCGAGCAGACCGAGCAGCTCGGCACCGGCCACGCTGCGAAAATGTGCGAGAAGCAGATTCGCGAAGCGCGCGGCGACATTTTCATCCTCGCCGGTGACGGGCCGCTGATTCGCGGCGAGGTGTTGCAGACGTTGCACAACGCGCATCGTCAGGAACGCGCCGCCGCGAGCATGGCCACGGCGATTCTGGATGATCCGACCGGATATGGTCGCGTGATTCGCGACAACAAAGGGAACTTTGTTGAGATCATCGAGCAGCTCGATGCCACGCCGGCGCAGCGCGAGATCAAGGAAGTGTTCCCGAGCTACTACTGCATCAAATCGGAAGACCTGCTACTGGGCCTCTCGAAGCTGAAAAACGAAAACAAGAAAGGTGAGTACTACCTCACCGACATCTACGGAATTCTCGCCAAGGCCGGCAAGAAAGTTGTCGCGGTGCAAGCGGTGTCGGCGGAAGATGTGATCGGCATCAATACGCGACAGCACCTGGCCGAGGTCGACGCGATCATGCAGGATCGGATTCAACGAAACCTGCGTGAGAACGGCGTGACGATTACGCAAGGCGAAACGACGTACATCGAATCCGGCGTGAACATCGGCCCCGAGACGAGCATTCGTCCGTTCACGTTCATCGGCCGAGATAGCAACATCGGCGCGGAATGCGAGATCGGTCCGTTCGTTTCGATTCCGCGCGAAAGTATCGTGAGTGAAGGCTCGAGCGTCTCAGGGAACGTGTCGTTCGAGAAGCAGTAACGCGAGCGAAGGCGATCCATGAGAAACGACGCAGATCGACTCAAGCTCTTCACCGGCCGCGCAAATGGCGCGCTGGCGGAGAAGGTTTGCGAGTATCTCGAGATCCCGATGGGTCGCGGCCGAACGGAGCTGTTTCCGGATGGCGAACTGCTGGTAAAAATCGACGAAGACGTGCGCGGCCGCGACTGTTACGTGATGCAGCCGACGAGTCATCCGGTCAACGCCCACCTGATGGAGCTGATGATCTGGATCGACTGCCTCAAGCGCGCATCGGCGAAGCGCGTAACGGCGGTCATCCCGTACTTTGGCTACGCGCGACAGGACCGCAAAGACGAAGGCCGCACGCCGATCACGGCCAAGCTGGTCGCGAATCTGCTCGAGCGCGCGGGCGCCGATCGCGTCGTGTCGGTTGATTTGCACGCGGCACAGGTGCAGGGGTTTTTCGATATCCCGGTCGACCACCTGACGGCCGCGCCAGTGTTGGTGAAATGGTTCAAGAGCCTGAAGCTCAAGAACAACGTGTTCGTTTCACCGGACGTCGGCAACGTGAAGCGCGCCCAGGTTTACGCCCAGATGCTGGGTGGCGAGATTTGCATCATCGACAAGCGCCGCAAGAGCGGGCGCGACGCTGAAGCGCGGCACATCATCGGCGATGTCGAGGGGAAGAACGTGATGATCGTGGACGACATGATCACGACGGCGGGCACGATCGCCGAGGCGTGCAAGATTCTTCGCGAGAACGGCGCGAAGGAAATCTACATCGCCGCCACGCACGCGGTGTTCGCCCCGCCGGCGATGGAACGGCTGGCCGAATGCGATTTTACGACGCTGGCGGTGACCGACACGATCCCGATCGGCGATCGCGCCAATCCGATCAAGGATCGCCTTGCGGTGCTATCGGTCGCGCCGCTGCTTGGTGAAGCGATTCATCGCATTCACCACAATGCGTCGGTGAGCGCGATGTTCAAAGACGAAAAAGGTCGAGCGTTGAACGAGTAATTACAAGCAACAGTTAACCAGTAACATTCGGAGAAGTCATGGCAACGCAAGCCGCACAAATTCAAGCAACCAAACGCGAGCAACTCGGTTCGAGCGCGAACAAGCGCCTCCGCGACGCCGGCCACCTGCCGGGCGTGGTGTATGGACATAAGGAAGCGGTCATCCCGGTCACGCTGCCGAAGAAAGAGGTTGTCAATTACCTCAACAAAGGCGCGCACCTGTTTGATCTGACGCTGGATGGCAAAAGCGAAAAGGTCCTGATCAAGGAAGTGCAGTACGATCACCTCGGGCTGGAAGTCATCCATGTCGACTTCGCTCGCGTGTCGCTGGATGAGAAGGTGGAAGTGACCGTTCCGCTCGAACTCAAGGGCACGCCCAAGGGTGAAGAGGAAGGCGCGGTGCTCATGCAGACGGTCAACGAGCTCGAGCTGGAATGCCTGGTCACCGACATCCCGGACAAAATTGTGGCGAACGTCACCGAGATGGCCAAGGATTCGGTCCTGCACATCAAGGACCTGAAGCTGCCGCCGGGCGTGCGCTGCTTGCAGGATGAAGATCTGATCGTCGCGACGGTGAAGGAAATCGAAGAAGAGACGACTGCCGAGCCGGGTGCCGAAGGCACCGCCGAGCCGGAAGTCATCGGCCGCAAGAAGGAAGAAGGCGAAGAAGGCGCCGAAGGCACCGCGCCGGCGGCGGGTGCGGAGAAGAAGGAGTAGATCAGGAGTTGCTAGCAACCAGCAACTAGAAACTAGCAACTATGAGGTTGGTCGTTGGCCTCGGAAATCCTGGCTCCGAATACGTCGGCACCCGGCACAATATCGGGTTCGATGTGCTGGACCAGTTGGCCGCGCGACTTGGATGGATCGGAAAGCCGGACGATTTCAATCGCCTGGCGAAATCGAAGTTCGATGCGCTTTCGTTTGACGGTGTCGTCAATCGCGCATCAGGCGAGAGTGAGAAGGTAGTTCTGCTCAAGCCGCTGACGTTCATGAACAACAGCGGCCGAAGCGTGCAGGCGGCGGCGAGTTTCTTTCAGGTTGATCCGAAGGACCTTCTGATCATCCTGGACGACGTCGCCCTTCCGTGTGGCCGATTGCGTTTGCGACCGGCCGGTTCGTCGGGCGGCCACAATGGGTTGAAGGACATTCAGCGCGTGCTCGGGACGGAAGAATATCCGCGGCTGAGGATCGGTATCGATCCCCCGCCGCCCCGAGTGCCGCAACGCGATTACGTGCTCGGGCGGTTCAGCCCGGATCAACGAGTCGCGCTGGAACCGGCGATCGCCCGCGCTTGTGGCGCGGTCGTGACATGGATCGATCAAGGAATTGTCGCCGCGATGAATCAGTTCAACGTGGCGGAAGACAACAAAGACACTAGCGGCCGGTGAACCGGTCAAACCCATGCTAGGAGCATGAAAGCACATGGCAAAGAAAGCATCAGCAAAAGCAGCAGCGGCACCCACGGCCGGCGCGAAGACGCGCCAGTATGAAGCGATGTTCCTGTTCGGCGCCGCATTTGCGCCGGAAGTGGACAAAGCAGTCGGCATCGCGCGCGGCATCATCGAACGGCATGCCGGGGAAGTCCTCGTTGCCAAGAAGTGGGACGAACGAAAGTTGCTCTACGAAATCACGGGCAACAAGCGTGGCCTGTACGTGATCACGTACTTCAACGCGCCAAGCAACGCGATCGCCGGCATCGAGCGCGACGTGAATCTGTCGGAAGAAGTCGTCCGCGTTCTAGTGACCGACGCCGATCATCTGAACAAGGAAGAAATGGAAAAGGTCGAGCCGCAGCCGATCGTCCGCGAAGAGCGCCCGAGCTGGGAACGCAACGATCGCTTCGAAGGCGGCGGCGGAGGTCGTGGTGGTTACGGCGGCGGTGGTGACCGCGGTGATCGAGGCGGCGATCGCGGTGGTGACCGTAGCGACAGCCGCGACTCGCGCCCGCCGCGTCGCGATGATCGCGCAGCGGAGCCGGCTGCGAAGGACTAAGCGCCCGACTTTGGCGCTTGACGTTTTCGCGTCTTGCAACTGTTACGAAACGGATCGCGAAACCGGCAAGCGCCAAAGTGATCGACAACTGACCGAGAGGTCTGCTTATGGCAAGCTATAACAAGATCATCATGATGGGGAACTTGACCCGCGACCCGCAGCTCAAGTACCTCCCGAATCAGACCCCGCTCGTCGAGTTCGGACTTGCGAGCAATCGCAAGTTCAAGTTGGCGAGTGGTGAAGACCGCGAAGAAGTTTGTTTTGTCGATTGCACAGCGTTCGGCAAACAAGCGGAGGTGATCAATCAGTATTTCACCAAGGGCAAGCCGATCTTCATTGACGGCCGTCTGAAATACGACAGTTGGGAAGACAAGCAAGGCGGCGGCAAGCGATCAAAGCTGAGCATCGTGATCGATCGCTTCGAGTTTGTCGGCGGTCGCGATGGCGCCGGAGGCGGTGGCGGTGGCGCTCCCGCGAACTACGAAGGCGGCGACGATCAATCGCAGGGTCGCCCGCCCGCTCGTCCACCGATGAATCGCCCGCCGCAGCAAGGCAATCGCCCTGCCCCGCCGCAAAGGCCGGCGCCGTCGGCGCCGCCGCCAGAGCAACCGTTTGGCGACGAACCTGAATTCAAAGAAGACGATATTCCGTTCTAGAAAATGAGGTCATCATGGCAACCGTAAAACTGTTACTCAAAGAATCGATCAAGAACGTCGGTCGCGTCGGCGACGTCGTCGAAGTCTCGCCCGGCTACGCGCGAAACTATCTTCTTCCGCAGGACCTGGCCGTCGCACCGACGGCGGGCAATGTGAAGAAGATCGAGGAGCGCAAGAAGGAAATCGAAAAGATCGAACGCGATCTCCGCGAGCAGCAGGCCGCGCTGATCAAGCGACTGGAAGGCGTCGAAGTCACGCTCGAACGCCGCGCCAACGACCAAGGCCACCTGTTCGGCTCCGTCAGCGCGACCGAAATCGCCAAGGCACTCGTTGCGCAAGGCTTCAACATCGAAGCCGGCGACATCAACTTGCCGGGTAAGCTCGACCGCATCGAGAAGTACAACGTGCAGGTGAAGTTCGCCGACGACTTGGCGACCGATGTGAAGGTGTGGGTCGCGCCCGATCCGGAAAGCAAGGCGTCGATGGACACCGCTGCGAAGGTGAAGTCCGAAGACGCGAAGAAATCGGCGCACGAAGAGTAATTCACAGATAGTTGTCAACAACTGGGTTGTTCACAACTGGTGCATGAAATGTCCGCGCGACAACCCGAATTGTCGCGCGGACTTTGTTTTCCGTAAAACGAACTACCGTTCTTAGATTCTGCTTGATTCGTTAGTTCGTCCGTGGTTTAGTTTGGACGTTGTTCGCATCCGCACGCGAGCCAGGGAAGGTGCCACAATGAGTCAGCTCGTTGATTCGTCCATCGCCAGCCAGTTCGATCGCCTGCCGCCGCATTCCATTGAAGCCGAACAGTGCCTGCTCGCGTCCATGATGCTTGAAAAAGACATCATCGGGCAATGCGTTGGCCTGCTCGATCGCGAGAGCTTCTACCAGGCCGATCACCAGATCATCTTCGACGTGTTGATCAAGCTGTACGAGCAGAACAAGCCGGCCGACGTCATCATCCTGCGCGACGAACTGATGAAGCGCGGTTTGTACGAGGAGATCGGCGGGAGAGAATATCTCGCCACGCTGTTGTCCAGCGTGCCGTCCAGCGCGCACGGGATGCACTACGCGCAGATCGTCCGCGAGAAGGCGCTGCTACGCCAGTTGATCTCCGCGAGCAATGACGTGCTGCGCGATGCGTACGCGCCGCATGAGAAGGCGGAGCTGGTTCTGGATCGCGCGGAGAAGCGCATCTTCGACATCGCGCAGAAGAAGGTCGGCAACCAGTCCACCAGCATCGGCGAGATCGCGATGCAGGTGTACGACATGCTCGAAGAGAAGAGCCACAGCGGCACCGAAACGGGATTCTTCGAGCTGGACGACATGCTCAACGGCATGCAGAACGGCGAGATGATCATCGTCGCAGCCCGTCCGTCGATGGGAAAAACCGCGTTCGCGATGAACGTGATCGAACACGTGTCCGCCAACACGCGGCTGCCCACCGCGGTGTTCTCGCTGGAAATGAGCAAGCAGCAGCTCGCGCAACGATTGATGTGCAGCCGGGCGCAGATCGATTCGCAGAAGGTTCGAAAATCCGCGCTCAACCC
>JACMJD010000178.1 GCA_014380825.1 Phycisphaerae bacterium
CGATTCGCGGGTCAAGCGGCGGCGGCATGCTGGGCGAAGTATACGCAAAAAAAGCCCGCCGCTGAGCGGCGGGCTTCGGGATTGTTTTCTAAACGATGAACTATCCGGCGGAACGCGCGGCTTGTCTCTTGGTCAGCTCGATGACCTCACCCATCTGACGGAACTTTTCGTAGCGGCGTTCCAGAAGATTTTCGATCTTCGATCGCTTCAGATCGCGCAGGCTCTTGGCGATGAATTGCTCCAAGCTGTGGGCAGCTTGATGCGGATCGCGATGCGCGCCGCCGAGCGGTTCGGTGATGATCGAATCGATCACGCCGAGCTTCATGAGGTCTTTGCTCGTGAGCTTCAGTGCTTCGGCCGCCAGTGCGGCGTTGCTCGAATCCTTCCATAGGATGCCGCTGCATCCTTCGGGGCTGATGACCGAATACCACGCGTATTCCATCATGCCGATCTTGTCACCCACGCCTAAACCCAGCGCGCCACCGCTGCCGCCTTCACCGGTGATGATGCACAGGATCGGCGTTCGCAGGCGGCTCATTTCGTACATGTTGCGGGCGATCGATTCACCTTGCCCGCGCTCTTCGGCGCCGATGTCGGGAGCGGCGCCTTTGGTGTCGATCAGGCAGACGACCGGCAGGCCGAATTTCTCGGCGAGCTTCATCGCGCGAAGCGCCTTGCGGTAGCCTTCCGGTCTGGCCATGCCCCAGTTGCACTTGATTCGCTCTTCGGTGTCGCGGCCCTTGTGATGGCCGATCAGCATGACCTTGTGCCCGCCCATGCGCGCCAGGCCGGCTTGGATCGCGTAGTCGTCGCCGTAGTTGCGGTCGCCGTGGATCTCGCGGAACTCGCGGCAGATCGCGTCGACGTAGTCCCGAAACAGCGGCCGCTGCGGGTGCCGGGCGACCTGCACGGTCTCCCACGCACTCAGCTTGTCGTAGGTCTTCCGAAGCAGTGACGTGTAGTTATTGCGAAGCTGGCGAAGCTCTTTCGTATAATCCACCTGCTTGGCGGATTGGAGCGCTTCCAGCTCGTGAAGCTGCTGCTCCAGCCGGAACAGCGGCTTCTCAAATTCCAGCGGCTGACGAGCCGACAACGGAGCGAGTGGCGTTCCATCGGATCCGACAGGAATTTCACGCATCACCGCTGTAGAGGCGGTAGATAGCTCTGACATGTGTTGGATCAACCCGGACGTCTAACAGCTACGCCGGGTTGCCTTAGTTTCGTTTCGCGTCCCGATCCGCCATCCCTGACCTGAAGCTAACTGGGTCCCAACCTGGGACAAATACACTAGACGGATCGACCGCGAAATCAAGTTACCGGTCTATCAACGTTATCGGACTAACGGAATCAGCGGCTTCAGTCCGTTAGACACCAAACGGGCGGCGGGTGGTTCTATGAACATAAGTGTTTTTTAGAACGGTGTTTACGCGAACCACGTTCCCGAAAATTCGTACGGATTGCGAAGGATGTTGAGATCAAGTCAAGCTTTAGCGAGGTGTCGATTCCGCGACGTAACCGTTGTGGTGGTTTGGCTTCGTTTTCACACCTTGCACGTGCGAGGGCTTTGGACGCCGCGTTGGCTCGGATGGCTTCGCTTTCCCACCTGGCTATTCGCCGAAACCATCCACAACTCCCACCCCGGCCAACAGTTTCGCGGAAACCGCGTTGGCTTCGTTTTGCACATTTTGCATTGCAGTGGGCGGATCTTCACTTGTCAATGAACTGCGACGCTCGGGGTCCCATGAATCGAGCGTGGCGGGAAAAACACCGCCTCCCCATATACTGATCGCGCTGCGCGAAATGAGCGCGCCGGGCGCAGCGCAATTTCGGAATCGTCGATATCTCCTCGAGATCGAAGCAAGAAAAATGATTTTTCGTTATGCCTGCCCAAGCAATCCCACTTGGCCCGAAATCGACGGGTGTAAAGGTGCTGCCAAGAAAATCCCCACTTTCACTCCAACGCAGGACTTGTCGATTAGAACCAGTCGTCGCGAAGACCTGACCGTTCGCACCACGCGTTGCCCTGCTCAAATCGATTCCTGGGCTAGCGAAGTCACGAACCACACTTCCTTGCAAATCGAACTCGCGAACGAATCCTTGCGAGACAACCAGTACAGTGTTTGTTGGCGCGCTGTACGCCATGGATCTCACGCTGGTAAAACCACCCAACGCAATCGTCCCAGTCTGTGTACCCGTCGTGAGGTCGAACACGTTGATGGCGCCGATGCCGATGCCGCTCGTCCACGCGAAGTTCCCAGGAAGCACAGCCACAGCGCGAATGTCGCCGCTTCCGTACTGCTGGGCGAACGCCCCATCGGCAAGGAAGCGACGCGCGCCGTCGCCGCCGCCGGAATCCTGCGTGCCGATGACGTAGCTACCGTCCGGCGCGACTTTCAGATCGGCGGCCATGCCGAGCAGATCATCCTGCCGCGTGAACCCACCGACGATCGCGCCGTTGATCGGCTCGTACACGCGCACGGATCGCATCGCGCCGGCAACAGCGACAAGCTGCCCTTGAGCGTTAAAGTCCAGCCCGGCGACCGTCACGAAGTTCGTGTCGAGATACCCCTTGAAAGTCAGATCATGATCGAACACGCCGATCCGGGTTGTAAAGCTAGACCCACCGCCTATCAGGAAGTCGTCGCTATCCCACCCGATCGCATTGGCGCTCTGTGGCAGCGCGAACAGCAAGAGCAGAGACATTCCGAATCGCCATGCGAACAAACTTATCAACACGACATCTCCCTCGGAAGTGCTGGCGATCCAAGCAACATTGTCACACTTGAGCCCGTCCCATTGATTACTCTAACTCTCCCACCGACGATTGCCGCGCCAAAAGTATGTGGCTTTCAGAATGACGAGTGCCGGACGTTCCCATGGCCAAAAACATCGAGATCAAAGCCCGGTTTGGCGACCTGTCGATCGCACGACGACTGGCCAAAGCCTTGGGAGCACGAAAGCGGGCGATGCTGGTTCAGGTCGATACTTACTTCGCCGTCCCGGACGGCCGGCTGAAGCTGCGCGAGATCAGCGGGGACGCGCGACGCGCCGAGCTGATCTGGTATGACCGGCCGGATCGGAAAACCGCCCGGGCGAGCCGGTATTACGTCGTGCCGGTTGCCGATCCCAAGGGATTGAAGGTCGCGCTGACGGCGGCGCTTGGCGTGACAACCGTCGTCCGCAAACGCCGGGAGCTTTGGATGTTCAAGAACGTCCGGATTCACCTCGATTGCGTCGACGGGTTGGGCAGTTTCATCGAACTCGAAGCGGTGGTGGGCAATCGACACAGCTCGGCGACCTCGCGTGCGAATCTGCTGAAGGTGCAGCGCGCGCTGCGGATCGAACTAGGCGTGCTGGTTTCGCAGTCGTATTCCGATCTGGTTCAGCCGGCTAAGTTGACCGCGGGATCAAACTGAGAATCGAAGGCGATGGCAAATCAGATCCTGCCCGACGTGTCCACCAAAAAAAGAATCGAGCGAACCTTGCGGCTCGCCCGACTCGCATTTCCTGCCGGTCTCCCCGACGCGAGTGAGCCCCACGTCGAGCGGATATAGTGGCGATCCAATACACAATCGTCAATGCAGAAAACTGCTGAACAACAGATTGATTTCAAGCGCGCCCGAACTTCCGGATGGCTCGGCGTCGCGATGGTCTGCGCGGTTGCGATCGCGTGTCTGCTGTTGTTGTGGAGCCACAACTTGATCGTGAACGGCTCGCCGTTTCACCGCTGGCCGTGGCGATCCGTGCCTTGGTCGCGCGTTTATCCGCTGACGATTTTGTCATGTGTGCCGTTGATGCTGGCGCAGATTCTCTGGCGGCGCAAGGGCTTAGCGTCGATCTTCATCGCGCTGGCGTTGCTGACGGCGACGAACATCAGCTTGCAGATCATCGACGGCGCGTTGCGGAACGATCGGTACGACCTGGAACGCATCGTCGATCTAATCCATAACCCCATCGTTACAAGTTACTTCACCGAAGCGGTGATCCTCGCGAGGCAGAGCCACGTGCTGCCGTTCCTGGCGGACTATCCGCAGCTGATGGATCAGTTCCACATGCACGCGACGCAGAAGCCGCCGGGGCAGATTCTTTACTGGTACGCGTGGCTGCAAATCACACAGGACGGCGGCGGATCCGCGCTGTTCGGCGCGCTGGGGCTGGCATTGCTTGCAAGCCTGTCGATCCCCGCGATCTACTGGCTTGCGAGAACGATCTTCGAAAATTCTGATGAAGCTCCAACGATCGCAGCGATCGCCGCCACGCTGTTCGCCTTGAGCCCGTCGCTCGTGCTGTACTTCCCGCTGTTCGACAGCGTCTATCCCGCGATGACGTGCGCTGCGCTGGCGAGTTGGTTACTGGCGCTGCGCACCGGTCGAGCAATGTGGGCGATTCTCTGCGGCCTGATCTTCGCCGCGATGTTCTTCTTAACCTTCGTTCCCCTCGTGCTCGGCGTAACCGTCGTCGGCTACGGCGTGGTCGTCGTCGCAAAACGACGCGCGAATCCTCGCGTCGCGATCCGCCAGGCGCTGTTGGTTTTAGGCACGATCGTCGCCGTCTATCTTGCGCTCTGGCTGACGACCGCCTACAACCCGATCGCAACATTCTTCGCCGCGCTGCGCAACGAACGCGCGCTCCAGGCCGTCTTCGAAATCCCCCACACCTATCCGCACACGATGCCCAGCGACGTGCTCGACTTCTTCTTCGGCTCGGCGTGGGTCACGCTGCCCGTGCTGCAGGTCTGGCTGATGCGACGCAAGGCGAGCACCGAGCACAACTTGCTCCTGCTGGCAGGCCTGTTCCAAATCGTGCTCGTCACGGTGGCGGGACTGCTGCGGTGCGAAACCTCCCGCATCTGGACCTTCATGCAACCGCTGGCGTTGATCCCGATCGCCGCGGAGCTGGCGCGCTGGTCGCCACGCCAGCGCGCGGCAATGTACATCGCGATGTGGATGTTATTGAGCGCGATGTTTCAGAACTTGGAAGTGCATTAGGGCGACGTTTACTTGCCGCGACATCGAGCCACTAGCAACAACGACGGGCGTTCTACCAGCCAATACATCAACCACGAGAAACCCAGCACCGGTGCGATCGAGATCGCTGCGTACAACATCGCGCGACGTTGGTAGGGAAGATGTTCCAGGTTCACCACCCGAACGATCAGGGCCTCAATCAGCAGATGGTACAAGTAAACGCTGAACGAGATATCTCCAAGCCAGGCAAGTAAGTTTGGGCGCGAGTTCCGCGCGCGCTTCGAAGGCCTCGTGACGATCGACAGCATCACCATTCCCGCGCCAATGCTCGCCACGATTGGATCAAGCGTGTGGTACGCGGTGGACCCGCCAAACAACCAAGATCCATGCGCCGCCCAGCGCGCCCAGCTGTTCGCAAGCAGGAAGATCACAACGCCTGCAACGACAAGAGTGAGTCGAACCGTTCGTGATGGGCACACCTTCTGTTCCAGGTATGCGATCAACATGCCGAATCCAAAGAGGTCCAGGTACGAAAAAACGGTACGGAACTTTACATCGGCCTCGTGGACACGGGACTCGCTGTACAGCATCAGTTCTGACGCCCGTGAGGCCACACCACATGCGAGGAAGGCGACGATCAGCGCGACTGCTGCGCGATTGCCACTCGTCTTGAACACCCCGTAAGCAGCGGCGCACGCCGGCGGTAGCAAGACGTAATACTGGGCTTCGATGGCTAAGCTCCAGTACACGCCGCTGATGGAAAAGAAATCCAGTGATCGCACCCAGTTGAACACGAGCAACACATGGGTCACCAAATCCAAGGTGTTGGGCAGCTTGCTATGTGTCAGGGCGCGGACGGCGAGGAAGACGATGAGCGAGACGAAGTAAGGGGGGTAGATGCGCAGGAAGCGTCGCAGGTAAAACAGCCGGGTGTCCGGGAACACGTGCGTATCATCCGTCATGGCGCGCAAGAAAGGCTTGAACAGCAGATAGCCGCTGAGCAGAAAGAACAGGTGAACCCCAAACCCGCCGTAGATGACGACGGGCCCGACCGACGGGGAGAATCCGACGTGATAGAAAACCACCATGAGCGCGGCAACACCGCGCCACCCATCCAACGCGCGCTGGCGGCTCGCTGCGGACGTGCGCTTGTTTGTTGAATCGCTCGGAAGGAGCGATGCGGTCACAGGACTCCCTCACACGCCAGCCGCCGCATGATTGGCGGCTGATCTTCGTGTTCAACCCATATGCTTGATCATCTCGCTCGCGAACTCGCTGCACTTCACCTTC
>JACMJD010000179.1 GCA_014380825.1 Phycisphaerae bacterium
CAAAAACCACCCACATACGATAAAGAGAAGCAAATTCCACGGCGGCTATTCAGCGCGCAGTCGACGCGTGCGCCGCATCCGGCGGCGGCACCGTTCTCATCCCCGCCGGGCGATTCGTGACCGGCACGCTTTGGCTACGCTCGAACATCACTCTGCACTTAGAAGCCGGCGCGGTTCTGCTCGGTTCGCAGAACGTCGACGACTTCCCACTCTGGACCAGCGACTGGGAAGGCCCCGCCTCCACCACGCGCGCCGCATTAATCAGCGGCGAGAATCTCGACAACATCGCCATCACCGGGCGCGGCACGATCGACGGGCGCGGGCAGATGTGGTGGGCGATGATGAAGCAGCTCGAGAGCTCGATGAAAATCATCCGCCCGCGATTGATCCGCCTGGTCGATTGTCGCAACGTTCTGGTTGAAGGCGTGACGCTGACCAACTCGCCGGCGTGGACGCTGAATCCGGTTGCGTGCGACAACGTCAATATACGCGGCCTGACGGTGATCAATCCGCCGGATTCGCCGAACACGGATGGCATTAATCCCGATTCGTGCCGCAACGTGCGGATCAGCGATTGCCATATCGACGTCGGCGATGATTGCGTGACGATCAAATCCGGCTCGGAAGATCAGCCAAGGCGCGAATATCGCGCCTGCGAGAACGTCGTCGTCACCAACTGCACAATGATCCACGGCCACGGCGGCGTGGTGATCGGCAGCGAGATGTCGGGCGGCGTGCGGAACGTCGCGATCAGCAACTGCACGTTCGTCGGCACGGATCGCGGCATCCGCATCAAATCGCGCCGTGGGCGCGGCGGGGTCGTGGAAGATATCCGCGTCAGCAATATCGTCATGGACCGCGTGCTGTGTCCGCTGGCGATCAACCTCTTCTACGGCTGCGGCGCGTGGGACGATCCGAAAGTGCTCGACAAATCACCCAAGCCGGTGGATGAAACCACGCCCCGATTCCGTCGCCTGCGGTTCAGCAACATCACGGCGCGACGGGCGAAGTACTCGGCGTGCTTCGTGCTGGGATTGCCGGAAATGTTTGTCGAAGATATCGCGTTCAGCGATGTGTCGATCTATCTCGATGAAGACAACACCGAAGCGGGTGAATCGGACATGGCACCGGGGATCGAAAAGCTGTGTCGCGCGGGGTTCGTTGTGCAAAACGTGAAGGGTGTCGAACTTTCAAATGTCCAGGTGCATGGGCAATTGGGCCCTGCCATTTTACTGAACGATGCCGACGGGGCGTTCGTTCACGGGTGCAGCGCGGATGATGGAACGCTCGTCGAGCAACGTGGCGAACGAACGCGAAACATCGTGATCAGCAATAATCGTGGACCGCTGTCATCCTAAGCGCGCGTGTCGACCCTGCGCGCCCTGTCATCCTGAGCGCAGCGAAGGATCTCGGGAAGCGAAACCCGCTTGCCTCCCGAGATCCTTCGCTGCGCTCAGGATGACAAGCACACCGCGACGAAAGAGTTAGTGTCAGTTCGGTTCCGCCAGGGGAGCTCGTGCAGCGGGAACGCGCGGGACGAAGACAGTCGTCGTGAGCTTCGGCGCGCGCACCTTGCCGTTACCGTTCCCGTTGTGCTTGCCATTCACCGGCTCCAGGAACATCGCCGGTGCCTCGACCTCGACGCGAGCGCCAGGTTTCCCCCACGACAATCCGGCTTCGGTCGGCAAGCGCATCGATTCATAGCAGCTCTTGAGCTGCGTCTCGAGCTGCTGCACCCATCGCAA
>JACMJD010000180.1 GCA_014380825.1 Phycisphaerae bacterium
ATTATTTCGTTGAGCGCGGCAATCTCGATGCGCTCGAGCAGTTCGTTCAATCCGGCCGCACGCATTGGCTCACGCAGGATGAACGCGAGCGGTTCGATCTGATGACGTTTACACCCGCGTCGCTCGCGAGATTGTTCGAGCGGAACGGATTCGAGGTCGTCGAAGTGAAAGGCAAGACGATCGTCCCGGCGAGGCAGAACAAGAAGCTGCTGGAGGATCCGGATGCGGTGGAGCGATTGCTTCGCATCGAAGCAGAGTTGTCGAAGGATCCCGCGTCCGCGGGTCGCGCGCCGCATTTGCAGATCGTCGCGAAACGCATTGTGTAACCCGCGAGCTTGCTCGCGGTTTGGGTGCAGAAGAACCGCGAGCAAGCTCGCGGGCTACACGGTTTGCTCTATCAACCCGCATTCACGCATGAGCTGCTTCATCGCGACGAGCGCTTTCCCGCGATGACTGATCGCATGTTTTTCTGACGGGGAAAGTTCCGCTGTGGTCTTCCCACTTGATTCGACGAGGAAGAGCGGATCGTAACCAAACCCACCTCCCCCGCGCGGCGCGCGAATGATGCGACCGGAGACTGAATCGCGCGCGGTGAGAACGATCTGCCCCGCTGGGTTCGACAGCGCCAGCACGCAGACGAATCGTGCGCCGCGTTTCTCGTCCGGCACCGATTCGAGCTGCTTCAGCAGCAGGCGGTTGTTGTCAGCATCCTTTTCACCGGAATCGCTGGCGTTTTGCATCGTCGCCCATCGCGCGCTGTAGACGCCCGGCGCGTTGTCGAGAGCGTCGACTTCCAAGCCGCTGTCATCCGCCAGCGCCCAGCGGTTGAAATGTTTTGCGTAGGCGGACGCTTTGAGGCACGCGTTGGCGCGGAAGGTTTTGCCGGTCTCTTCGACGTCAAACGTGTCAGCGGAAGTGTCTGCGGGGATTTCGGACCAGTTGATTCCGGAGTCGCCGAGCATCTCGCGGAACTCGCGGACCTTGGCGCGATTGGCGGTAGCGATGAGGAGGTCGATCATGGGCCGGGAATCATTTGAAGGCGAGTCATTTGACGGCGAATCATTTGACGGCGAATCATTTGACGGCGAGTCATTTGAGGGGAATTTTCCAGATGCCCCACGCGCCGCCGCGGTTGCTGCGGAAGTAGATCGCGTTGCCGGCCGGGTCCCACGCGGGGCAGTCGTCTTGCGAACCGTTCACCGTAATCTGCTGCGGCCCTTCCCGCTTCGACAGATCGAGCGTCCAGATGTCGAGATTGTGGCGCTTGTCCGCATCCTGGCCCGCGTCGCTGGTGAAGGCGATCTTTGTGCCCTGCGAGTTAAACACTGGATCGAACTCGTCGACATCCGGAGTGCCGGTGATGTTCTGCGCCGAGCCGCCGTTTACACCGACCTTGAACAGATCGCGCTTGCCGGTCTTGTCGTTGATCGATGCGAAGACCACGACGTCGTTCTTCGGGCTGACGCGCGGCTGCATGCCGGTGGTCTGCAAATCCTTCAGCAGCTTGTTGCCGATTTCCGAGGAGAACAGACGCGGTTCGCTTCGCGAATCGATCATCGACTGGTAGTAAATTCGCGGGCGCGGATCCCAGTCAACGACCGGCCAGAGGTCGTTCGACTCGCCGCTGGTGCGCTGCGTGATGCCCGGCGCGCCGGAGGCCGCCATCTCCCAGATGCTCATCTTTTTTCCGGAACGATTGGACGAGAAGACGATGCTCTCGCCGCCGGGCGTGAAGGCGGGCGTGAGATCGAGCGACTTGCCGTCGGAAAACAAATCCGCCCCGCCGTCGCCATCGGTGCGGATGAGGAACATCTGCGATCGGAAATCGTCCTTGTCTTTCATCAACACGGTGAACAGCACGCGCAACCCATCCGGCGAAACCGTCAGCGTGTCGATGTTCGTGCCCTTGGGCAATTGCGAAAGCTGGATCGGCTTCGATCGGTTCGAACCCTCGCCGACTTCCTTCGTCGAAAAGGTTTCGATCATGCGCGGCGTGACGCTCCAGGCGCCGTCATGCTCCCACACTGCCGTCAGCAGCGGCACCGATTGCGTCAGGATTTCCTTCAGCTTCGCCGAGTAATCGCTCTTGCCATTGTCCCACGCGATCGCGAACTTCACCGGCTCCCATTCGCCGTCGGGCGACGTCTTGGAGACGGTCACGTTGTAATCCTTCAGCTCGCCGGCTTCGTTCGGAACAAACTGAAGCGGCATCCTGGCGACACCCGATGCATCGCGGCTGACCGGTTTTCCGTCAATCTCTATCTGTGCGTCGCGCGGTTCGGTGGTGATGCGAACGACTTTTGCTTTTGCTGCCAGATCGATGTGGTAAGCAGACTTGGCGTCGTCCCAGGAAATTTCCGATTCGACGGGGTCGAACCCCGCCTTGGTGAACGTCAGCTTGTGCGTGCGAAATTCGTTCGTCTCGAGATTAGCCGGAAATTCGCGGCCCTTGTCGATCAGTGGCGTGGTGCCGAGCGGTTCACCGTCAAGCGAAACACTCGCGCCGGGCGGGTTGCTCGTAATCGACAGATCCTTGCGCATGGGCTCGAGGTTCAGAACATAGTTCTGCCCGGGATCAGGCCAGGAAATGACGATCTCGGCCGGCTGAAAATTCGGGCGCTCCGCGCGAACGGTGTACTTCGTCCAGTAGTTTTTCTCATCGACCGTGAATTCCAGAGTCTTCGAATAATTTTGCACCGGTCCGGGCGCGACCGGCTTGCCGTCGATGCTGATGATCGCCGGCGCGGGCTGAACGGTGAAGTTCACCAGGCGCGTGAGCGGCTTGAGCTCGAAGACGACATCCTTCCTGGATTCGGGCGTGATGACTTTGGTGAACTCGGTGTAGCCGAGCCGCGTCGCCGTGACCCGATGCGAGCTGCGCGATGCATCGAACGTGAACTGCTCGGTGATCGGCCCGCGCCCGCGCGGCACGCCGTCGACGGTGATTTGCGCGTCGGGCGGATTGGCGCGGATGGTGAAGGCCTTCGAATAGCCGCAACCGCCCGCGCACATTGCCAGCAGAACGGCCAACCCAATTACGGGAAACAATCTGTTCGCCATGCGCTCCTGCATCGAACCGATCATATACCAGCGCACGGCCCAAGTGCGAAATTCGCTCGGTGTTGCCGACGTTTATTGCGCGGTGATGACGATCGGAATGGTCGCCTCGGCGATGCGGTTCACCTGCTGATCGGTGATCGTCACTTTCATCAGGTATCGTCCGATGCCCAGCTTCGACGGAAGCTTGAGCAGCTTGACGATGAAGAAATCGTGGCGCCGCCGTCGCGAGCTGTCGGTGATCTGCTGATTCTTGTCCGCCCACACCGGCAGGCCCTGCTCGCTGTAGAGCACGGCCTCCTGCGTCAGCTTGGTTTGCCAGAATTGTTTTTCGTCCAACTGCGAGGAAAAGTTCTCCACCTCACAGTAGAGGACAACGTCGTGATCTTTCCCAGCTTCAAAGCGGGCCGGATCGATCGGCTCGTATTCGCCGAACGTGCGAACCTGCGTACACAGCGCGATCGTCGGCACGGACAAATCCGCCTGCGCCCGCAGACGGTCGGCCATCTCCAACAGCGGGCGGACCTTTCGCGAGAGCAGCATGTTGTTGTCTTGCCGCAGCGCGCTGCGGAAGTTCACCATGCCGTCGACGACGGTGTTCATCAGTTCGCGATCTTCGGTTGGCAGCGGCGCGAGCGCGCCCTGATCGGGCACGCGATCGTCCAGCAGGAATCGCAGCAGTTGGAAATCCAGGTGTCCGGAAACGTCGCGCGGATATTCCTTCACCTTTCGCGTGATCTTCGGACCAAGTTCAGTCGAGTTCGAGATTCCGTCGCCGACGTTCATCCCAGCAGCGGAGAGCGGCTGATGTGGCGGCGTGACTGCGACGGCGGTATTCGCGGCGACCTGCGCTTTGTCCATTGGATTTTTTTCGCCGATCGTGGACGGCGCGTTCGCCGTGCCGGGCGACGATTGCAACATCGCAGGCTTGTCCGAATGCGGAACCTGCCCGTAATCCAGTGGCTGCTGCGCCGCGCCCGAGCCGCCGATCTTTGGCCGTAGATCGAGCCGATCCGCCCACTCGACACGCGACCCCTGCAGCGGCGCGACCAACGACGCACCGCCCGGATTTCCCGGCGGCGTGTTCGTCGCCTGCGGTGCTGTCGGTAGCGTTGATGGGGGAACATTCGTCCCGCGCGGATCGGTTGCGATCGCGCTCTGCACCTGCTGCGAATACTCGGCCGTCTTGCGCGCCAGGGCATCGGGCGCACTGAACTTCGGCTCCAGCGAAAGATCCGTATCCGGATTCGCCGGCCTCGATGGCTGCGCATCCTGCGGCCGCGGCGAGTTGGCAATCGGCGAAGTCTGTTTTTGCTGTGATCCGCAACCGGCGACGACGCCTATCGTCGCGCAGAGAAGCATCGAGAGTAATCGAGTGAAGACCATCGTGGCCCGTCCTTGGGATGTTGCCCGGTCAAAGTGAGCCTCAGCGTGTCGAGATCCTTCTCGACGCCGGAAAGTATAAGCTTATGAACGCGCGCGACAAGGGAAAGCATCGAGGTAAACCGCGGACTGTCATCCTGAGAGCAGCGAGGATCTTCGGACGGAAAGTTGCGCAACTTTCAAGTCGAGATCCTTCGGTGCGCTCAGGATGACAAGCTTCTCGTCACTCGGCGGCTTCGATGCCAAGGTCTTTGACCTTTTTGTTGAGCGTATTGCGATTGATGCCGAGGAAATCGGCGGCTTTCGTTTTTACGCCCGCACATCTGGCCAAAGCGCGCTCGATCAACGCCCCTTCGATCTGGTCGATCACGAGCTGATAGATTTCGCCCTCGCGCTGCTCGTAGTCGCTGATCGCCTGTTCGGCGAGGCGCTTGGTGAGCTGTTCGACGCTCTCGGTCGACTGCGTCGTGCGGCGCTGCGCGGCGAACATGCGCATGCTCAGCGGCAGAAGATCTTCGGTGAAATCTTCATCGCGACTCAGCACCACCGCGCGCTCGATCGCGTTTTCCAGCTCGCGCACGTTGCCCGGCCAGGAATATCGCAGCAGGACGTTCAGCAGATCGCGGCTGATTTTCTTCAGGCGGCGCTCGTTCACTCCGTTGTACTTATCAAGGAAGTAATCGATCAGGGCCGGAATGTCCTCACGCCGATTCCGCAGCGGCGGAAGATAAATGCTCACGACGTTCAGGCGATAAAACAAATCTTCGCGGAACGTGTTCTTCGCGACCTCTTCCTGAAGATCGACGTTGGTGGCTGCGATCACGCGGGCGTCGACCTTTACAGTTTGCGTATCGCCCACGCGTTCGAACTCGCGCTCCTGAAGGACACGCAGGAGCTTGACCTGAAGCTGCGGTTCGAGCGTGCCGATCTCGTCGAGAAAGATCGACCCACCGTCGGCCGCCTCGAACCGGCCCATCTTGTCGCGAATCGCGCCGGTGAAACTTCCTTTGACATGACCGAACAACTCGCTCTCGAGCAGCGTGCCGGTGAGCGCGCCGCAATTCACACGCACGAACGGTTTATCTTTCCGCGGCGAGTTGTAGTGAATCGCCTTGGCGATCATCTCTTTGCCGGTCCCGGTTTCACCGAGCAGCAAAACGGTCGCGCGGCTGTTGGCAACTTGCCCGACAACCGCGAACACTTCGTGCATGGCGGGCGAATCGCCGATGATGTTTTCGAATCGATATCGCTCGCGAACCTGCGCGCGGAGCTGTGCGTTTTCTTCGAGCAACTCTTCCTTCTGCCGCATCACCATTCGATTGATCTGAATCGCCTGCGCCAAAAACGCGGCGACGATATCGAGGAAAATGTGATCAGCCCGAAGCTGTTGATCCGAGACAAACGGCTTGTCCACCGCGAGCGCGCCGATCGTGCGGCCTTCGTTTTTGATGGGCA
>JACMJD010000181.1 GCA_014380825.1 Phycisphaerae bacterium
CGGCACGATCAACCCTATCAAGACCATCGTCGAAAAGGCGCACGCGCGCGGCATTCCCGTGCTGGTGGACGGCGCGCAGGCCGTCGCCCATCTGCCGGTGGATGTGCAGGCGCTCGGCGCAGACTTCTACGCCTTCTCGGGCCATAAACTATTTGGTCCGACGGGCATCGGCGTGCTGTGGGGCCGACTGCCACTGCTCGAGGCCATGCCTCCCTATCAAGGCGGCGGCGACATGATCAGCACCGTCACCTTCAAGAAGACGACGTATAACTCGGTGCCCAACAAGTTCGAGGCCGGCACGCCGAACATCGCCGGCTCCGTCGGACTCGGCGCCGCGATCGACTACGTGGGAGGCCTCGATTTCAGTGCGATGCAGGCGCATGAAGACGAGTTGCTCGCGTACGGCACCAGGGTGCTGTCGGCGGTGCCCGGTATTCGCATTATCGGAACCGCGGCGCACAAAGCCAGCGTCCTATCGTTTGTGATGGAAGACGTCCACCCGCACGACATTGGCACGATTCTCGACCAGCAAGGCGTCGCGATCAGAACCGGCCACCATTGCACGCAGCCGCTGATGGAACGGCTCGGCGTTCCGGCGACGGCCCGCGCCTCGCTGGCGCTATACAATACGAAGGAAGAAATCGACGCCCTGGTCGGCGCCCTCGCCAAGGTGCGGGAGATATTCGCCTAATGGACTTACGTGAGCTGTACCAGGAAGTGATCCTCGACCACAACAAGCGGCCGAGGAATTTTCGTGTGCCGGATCCGGTCAACCGCAGAGCGGAAGGCTATAACCCTCTGTGCGGTGACAAAATTACCGTTTTCCTGTACGTCGAAGGGGACCTGATCAAGGATCTCGGCTTCCAGGGAACGGGCTGCGCCATCTCGAAGGCCTCGGCCTCGATGATGACCGACGCGCTCAAAGGCAAGACGCTGTCGGAGGCGAACGCATTCTTCGAGCAGTTTCACACGATGCTGACGGTGCCGGTGACTTCCGACGTCGAAATGGAGGCGCTCGGCAAACTCGCGGTGCTCTCGGGTGTTCGCGAATACCCCATGCGCGAAGCGATCGAATCGATCCTCGCGCAGTCGTTCACCGATTGGGAACTGATCGTCTGCGACAACGCGTCCACCGACGCGACCGAGCAGATCGCGCGCGAATTCGCCGCACGCGATTCACGCGTTCGCTACCACCGCAACCCCACCGATATCGGCCCGGCCAATAACCACAACGTCGGCTTTGAAATGGCGCGGGGCGAGTATTTTCGCTGGCACGCGCACGACGACATGATCGCGCCGGATTACCTGGCGGTCGCGGTGAAGGCGCTGGATGAAGATGAGACGATCGTATGTGCTTATCCGAGGACGACGATCGTCGACGATAAGGGATCTTTCATCGAGAATTACGATTTTCACCTGCGCACCGACGCCGCGAAACCGTCGACTAGATTTACGCAGCTCGTGCTCGTGAAGCATCGTCACCATCGCGCGGTCGAGATTTTCGGACTGATGCGATCGAGCGCGCTGCGGCAAACGCCGCTCGAAGGAAGTTATGCCCGGGGTGACAGTGTCTTAATTGTCCGCATGGCGCTTCTGGGTCGATATGTTGAACTTGAGCCGCGGCTGTTCCTCTCGCGGTCGCATCCGTCGCAGTCGATGCAGCAACTGCCAAGTCGTCTGAAGGATGCGCACGGGCGAGCGTTGTTCAGCCGCTATCTCGGCACCGGCCCGTTGCCGCCTCCGGAGTGGTGGGATGCAAAACTCAAGGGCCGCGTGACGTTTCCGGAGTGGCGGCTGATGCGCGAATATTTCGCGTCGATCGCCGCAACCAGGCTGGGCGTCTTCGAAGCGATGAAGTGCTACGGCGTGATGACGATGTGGACGGTGTTAAACGTGCCGAAGCTCGCGCGCGACTGTATCGTCGCACTGGAGCAGCTTCTCTCGCCGTTAATGGATCACTTGCGTCCGGAGCCCGACGAAGTCGAAGTGAATTCGCCGAAGTCCGCGTAGTTGTCTGAAATTGCTCGACCGGGTGAATGGTAAGATCATGAAAGTAGCATTACTAGCAGGCGGGATGGGAACGCGCCTGGCCGAGGAAACAGACCTGCGGCCAAAGCCCATGGTCGAGGTCGGCGGCAGGCCGCTCATCTGGCACATCATGATGCACTACGCGAACTACGGACACAACGAGTTCGTCATCGCCCTGGGCTACAAGGGCGAATACATCAAACGCTACATGATCGACTACGGCCTGACCGAGAGCGATCTTACCGTGCAGGTCGGCAGCGGCGACGTCCTCCGGCATGGCAATCGCCGGCCCGACTGGACGATCGACCTGGTCGATACCGGCATGCAGACGCAGACCGGCGGACGCATCAAACGACTCCAGAAGTTCGTCGGCAACGAACGCTTCATGCTCACCTGGGGCGACGGCGTGAGCGACGTGAATCTCAAGGAGCTGCTGGCGTTTCACAAATCGCACGGCAAGCTCGCCACCGTGACCGCGGTTCGTCCGCCGGCGCGCTTTGGCTGCATGGTCTTCGATGGCGATCGCGTGAAAGAGTTCAGCGAGAAACCGCAGACGAGCGAAGGCTGGATCAACGGCGCGTTCTTCGTGCTCGAGCCGCAGGTCTTCGAATACATCGAAGGCGACAACACGCCCTTCGAAAAAGAGCCCATGGAAAAGCTGGCTCGCGATGGACAACTGATGGCATATCGCCACACGAATTTCTGGCAATGCATGGACACGATCCGCGACAAGCGCCTGCTGGAAAGTCTCTGGGAGACCGGCAAGGCGCCGTGGGCTTCGTGGTTGAATGGGAACGGCAAGTAGGAATCAAGGAAGATGCTATGAAGATTTTGGTCACAGGACATTTGGGATACATCGGAACACTTCTGGTTCCGATGCTCTTGAAGAAGGGCCATGACGTCACCGGCATGGACGCCGACTGGTATCGCAACTGCACGTTTGGCGACGACAAGCAAATCGTCGACGTGAAGAACATCCGCAAAGACATCCGCCAGGCGACGGTCAATGACCTGCGCGGTTTCGACACGGTGATGCACCTGGCCGCGCTGTCGAACGATCCGCTGGGGAGTTACAACGCGGATCTCACCGACGAGATCAACAACCAAGCCACCGTGCGCCTGGGCGAGATGTCCAAGCAGGCGGGCGTGAAGCATTTCATCTTCAGCAGCACGTGCAGCAACTACGGTGTGGCGGATGACCATCTCATCGACGAGACCGGCGCGCTGAACCCATACACGCCCTACGCGAAAGCGAAGGTGGCTGCGGAAATCGGGCTGAAGCCGATGAGCGACGAGAATTTCTCGGTCACGCTGATGCGCAGCGCCACCGCGTTCGGATATTCGCCGCGCATTCGCTGGGATCTCGTGCTCAACAATCTGACCGCGCACGCCGTGACGACCGGCAAGATCTACATGAAGTCGGATGGCTCGCCGTGGCGCGCCATTGTGCACATTGAAGACATAAGCCGGGCGTTCACCGCGGTGGCCGAGGCGAAGCGCGATGCGGTTCATGACCAGGCGTTTAACGTCGGGCAGACGCGCGAGAATTATCGCGTGAGAGAGATCGCCCAGATCGTCGCCGAGACGGTTCCCAACTGCACGATCGAATACGCGCCTGGTGCCGGCCCTGATCCGCGCTGTTATCGCGTGAACTGCGACAAGCTCGCCAGGCTCGTTCCCGCGTATCAACCGCAGTGGAGCGCTCGCGCCGCCGCCAAACAGGTCTACGAGGCCATCAAGAAATTCGGCCTGAAAGTTGATGAATTCGAAGGCCCACGATTCGCTCGCCTGCCGCACATGAAGAAGCTGATCGCCGAAGGTGTGATGGACGAAAAGTTCAATTACACGACGAAGGCGAATAAAGCAGCCTGATTCGTGGCCCGCCGCGGCGGGCATTCTTTTGCGAAGCAAAACCACGGGTTGAAAACCCGTGGCACGAGATAATCATGAAATCCGACGTGACCACCGTAACTTCACAGCGACCGATCGATTTCGCGACCAAGGCTGAAAGCGCCAACTGTCGCTCTTGCGGCAATAAAGGCCTGAAGCCCGTGCTGGATCTTGGCGTGACGGCGCTGGTCGACACGCTGGTGACGAAAGACAAGCTCAACGCGCACGAGAACAAGCATCCGCTGCAAGTCGGGTTTTGTCCGAAGTGCGCGCTGATGCAAACCTGCGACACGCCGCCGCCGGAAGAAGTGTTTCACGAAGACTACACGTACTACGCCAGCTTCAGCACATCGTGGCTCGAGCACAGCAAGAAGAACGTGCTCAAGCAGATCGAGCGCTTCAAGCTGAACAAGAACAGTCTCGTGATCGAGCTGGCGAGCAACGACGGATACCTGTTGAAGAACTACGTCGAGAACGGAATCCCGGTGCTGGGCATCGATCCGGTCATCGGTCCCGTGAAGGCCGCGCTCAAGATTGGCGTGCCGACGCTGCACGCGTTCTTCGGCGCAGACCTGGCCAGGAAGCTTGCTGCTGAAGGCAAGAAAGCGGACGTCATTCACGCGAACAACGTGATGGCGCACGTCGCGGACTTGAACGGCTTCATCGCCGGCATCGCGACGATCCTGAAAGACACCGGCTCGCTCGTGACCGAATCGCCGTACGTGAGAGACCTGATCGATCACTGCGAGTTCGACACGATCTATCACGAGCACCTGTGCTACTACGGCGTGACCGCGCTGAAAAACCTCTACGCGCGGCACGGCCTGTACCTGAACGACATCGAGCGCATCAGCACGCATGGCGGATCGATCCGCCAGTACGTCAGCAAAGCGCCCGGCGAGAGCGAAACGGTGAAGCAACTGCTCGCCGACGAAAAGAAACTCGGCATCGACACATTCGGCCCGTACTACCAATCGTTCGCGAAGCGTGTCGAAAGCATCAAGACCGAGATGCTGAAGATCCTGAAGGACCTGAAAAAGCAGGGCAAAAAAGTCGCTGCATACGGCGCTAGCGCCAAGGGCAGCACGATGCTCAGCTACCTTGGCGCCGGCCCGGAGCTGATCGAGTTCGTGGTCGACAAGAACGTACACAAGCACGGCAAATTCA
>JACMJD010000182.1 GCA_014380825.1 Phycisphaerae bacterium
CCGATGATCGACACGCCGGTCAGCATCGCCACGATCGGAATGCCCAACTGGTTGCACGCGATCACGATTCCGAACCCCATCACGACCCACTTGATGAGCGTGGCCAGCAGATCGCGGATGGATTGGTCGACCTCCTCCTTCTTCATGCTCCGCACGATCACTTTGCGGATGCCGCGGTAGATCAGCCAGAAGACAAACAGGAAGACGATCGTGCCGACGAAGCGTGGAATGAAGAGCAGGACGGCGACGATCAGATCGCGGAACGTGTCGTACCAGAAGATCGGGTTGCGAACGTCGTCCAGCGTCAGCGATCGTTCGCCGGAGAACACCTGGCCGAGCTTGGTGCGCTCCAGAACGTTGAGCAGCGTTTCGCGCGAGCGTTCTGCGGCGACCGGTTGTGAAGTCGGCGCAGCCGGCGCTGTCGTCGGGGTCTGCGCGTGCGCCATCGGCAGCGGCGCGAACAGGACGGCGAGAAACACGAGGCGCACCAAGAGCGTCGGGATGTTCAACAGCGGCATCACGTGAACCACTTCGGCCCATCGCCCCGCCGCGGGTGCGGAATTTTCCCGTAGGTTCGTGATTGCGTCTGATAACTCCGCGTCGCGTGCGATGCCGACGCCATTCTTCATCGGTGCCGGTAAACTCCCTGCATGAGTCAGCCAGCAGGAAATGATGACCACTTCTGGACCGAGCGTCGGCGAGAGATGGTTCTCGATCCGAACTCGGTCAACCTCAACGGGGGCACGCTCAGTCCGGTTCCCAAACCGGTGTTTGATGCGGTGACCGATCTGCGACGCCGACAAGCGGCCGCGCCGTCGGATTTCTGCTGGCGACAGACGCCGCCGCTGATCAATCGCGCGCGGACCAGCCTCGCCAACTATCTGCACTGTCGCGAGGCGGATCTGCTGCTGCTGCCGAACGTCACGTTCGCGATCAACATCATCACCCGCTCGCTCAAGCTGCCGGCGGGCAGCGAGATTCTGACCAGCGATCACGAATACGGCGCGATGCTGTTCTGCTGGCAACGGTTCGCCAGGGAACACGATGTGACGATCCGTCAGATCACGCTGCCGCATCGCACGGAAGATCCGGGCGAGATCGTCGACGCGATTGCGAATGCGATCTCGCTGAAGACGAGCGTCGTGTTCTTCAGCCATTGCACGACGTCGACCGGGCTCATCCTTCCCGCGCGCGAAATCACGCAGGCGGTGCGAGCGCGAAGCGATGCGCTCGTGATCATCGACGGCGCACACGCGCCGGGCATGGTCCCGCTCAACCTCGACGAGATCGACGCCGATTTCTACGGCGCCAACTGCCACAAGTGGCTGATGGCCCCCGCCGGTTCGGGCTTCCTGCACGTGGCCGCGCAGCGACGCACATTGCTCGAATCGCTCATCACCAGTTGGGGCTGGGAATACGACCGGACGAAGTACGAAGACGACAGTACCTGGGGCGGAAACTTCTGGCAACGCGACTTGGAGTTCCAAGGCACGCTCGACCGCTGCCCGCAGATGGCGATCGCCGACGCGCTCGAATTCCGCGAATCGCTAGGCGGCGATCGCGCGATCGCCGAGCGATGTCGATATCTCACCAACTACGCCCGCGAAAAACTCGGCGCGGTTGGCCTGACGTGCATCGCCCCGAAAAACCCCGCATTCACCGGCAGCCTGATCAGCTTCGAATTTCCGTGTAACAACCCGATCGAAATCCGCGATCGATTCTGGAATGAATTCCATATCGAGTGCCCGGTGACCGACACATCGGTTGGAAGATTCCTGCGGGTGAGCTGCGCGTGGTTCAATTCGCCCGGCGATTTGGATCGACTCGCCGCAGCGGTCGCACAGATGAAACGGTAAGATCCCGTTTGGCGCTGACAGGAGCCGGTATGATCAGATACCTCACGCGATTCGTTTTCCTCTTGCTGGTCCTTCTTTCGCTCAGTCACGTGACTGCTGCGATTCCGGGCGCGGATGATCCGAACGCCTACACGCGCTGGACGATGCAGCGCGATCTGTTGGAGTTCAATCGCCGAACCACGGTCGAGGCTTACAAGCAGTTCGGCCACCGCGATCCGAAGTGGGACGCCAAGGCGATCGAGCTGCTTGAAGGAACGGCCAAGCATCTGACCGAAGGAAAGCTGCCGGCGGGCTACAGGTCGCTGAACCCGACGTTTGTAGAGACGGCGGCGCTCGCACAGGCGGTGGTCACGGCGGGCTGCGATGATCCGCTTGTACTCGACATGATCGCCATCAACTTCGATGACACCGGTAAGGACGCTCAGGCGCGCGATGCGGTTCGTCGCGCATTTACGGCGTTCGCCGAACAGCAAAACAAACACCCCATTCTCCGGCAGATGAACAACGCGCGCCGAGCGCGAAAGCTCACTCGTCAGACAGAAGAGAAGGACCTGTACGCGAAATTTGACGATCGGCTATACGCGCTGTCGGTCCTCGCGGTGACCAGCAACGAAACGCGCGGCATCGATCGACGGTTCCTCTACGACATGATCTTGGAAGATGTCTGGAAGAACTGGAAGCCGGAACGCGCGCAGCAATTCATCGATGCGATCTCGGCAGACAAGAACAGCGACCCGTGGCTGGTGAAAATGTTCAGCGGAAAGTATTTCATCCGCGCCGCCTGGGCCGCTCGAGGCACTGGCTTTGCCGACACCGTCACCGACGAAGGCTGGAAGGGAATGACCGACGGGTTGAACCGCGCGCAGGAGAATCTCAGCGCAGCCTGGAAGCTGGAGCCGAAATTTCCCGAGCCAGCCAGCGCGATGATTACCGTCGCGATGGGTGGCGGCGCGGCGCCGGACGAAACCGAACGGTTGTGGTTTGACCGCGCCGTCGCCGCCCAACTCGACTATTCCGAAGCGTATGACAACCTGGGTTACTCGATGCTGCCGCGCTGGGGCGGCAGTTATGAGCAGATCATCCAGTTCGGCATCGAGTGCGCGGCCACCAAACGGTACGACACCGACGTTCCCTACACCTACGTCGAATCGCTCAACCGCGTGAGAAACGACGGCGCCGGCTGGGACATCTGGCGCGTGCGCGGCATGTTCGAACGTGCCGGTGACATCTTGCTCGGCTACGCGAAATGGACGCCGCCGACCGGACGTTCCATGCAGAACTGGAACTATTCGGCGCTCGCCGGATACGCGTGGCAGGTCGGGCGATACGACGTCGCGCGCGATGCGCTGAACAACATGAAGGGTCAGTGGGATCGCAACGGGCTGGATTCATCGGGCGTTTACCTCCCACTCCGCACGATCAGCGGCATCTACGCGCTCTCGGGTGATCTCGCAAAGGACCTGCTCGCCGCCGAACAATCGGCGGCGTTTGATCGTCACGACGATGCCACCGCGGCGTATGAAAAAGCCGCCGCAGGTCCGAAGAATGACGACCCAGCCGCGCGGTGGGTGCGCGGTCGTGCGCACGAGCTTCGCCAACTAGCCGCGTTCCACCGAGGAGAATCCGTTGACCTCATGCCGACCGATGCCGAACTCACTGGATACGAGTCGCTCGGCGGACAGTGGACTCTCGAGCAGAACGGTGACGAACGGTCGATCGTCGGCAGTTCGCAAAACAGCAACCTGCGCCTCTTGTGCGCCACCCGATTCGGCCCGCGATACGAGCTACTGGTCACCATGGAACTCCTCGATGCTGGAACGGTGAGCGACCCGGGAGTCGGCGTGTTCTACGGCGCAGTCGAGGCCAACAAGTTTCATGCGATCTGGGTGCATCCGAAGACCACCCGTGTGCGCATGCGCTTCGACGCCAACGGTAAATTCCCCAATTGGCCGGTGAAGGAGGTTGATCGGAAGATCAACCTGCTGAAGCTACGCGTCTGGGACGACCACGCCGAGTTCTACATCAACGG
>JACMJD010000183.1 GCA_014380825.1 Phycisphaerae bacterium
TCGTGGAGGTGACGTGAACGATCGCCTCGGGTTGATCTTCACGCTCCTCGCGCTGATCGGCTGCACCCAGCGCGAGAATATTCCGACTTATCCGAATATGAGCGTGACTGAATCGCTCAAGCTGATGCAGGCGCGGTCGAGCAGGATCAAAGACATCTCCGGCGAAGGCGTGATCACACTTACCGATCCGAAAGGACAATCGGCGCGCCTTGATGCGGCGTTCGTGTTCGCGCCGCCGGATCGGGCACGCGTGCGGGCGTGGAAATTCGGGCAGGCGGTTCTGGATCTCACCGTCACACCGGATGCAACGTTCCTTTTCCTGCCTCGGAAAGACGGACACGCCGAACAACTACGATCAGCCTCAGGCGATACCAGCCGCGCGGTACGCGAGTGGTTGAACCTGCTTGCTCGCGGGTTTGGTGAATCGGATGATGTGCGCGTATCGGGTTCGCAGTTGATCATGAAGACACCGAATTCGCTTGTCGCGTACATCGATCGCAAGACGCTGACGCCGCGGCGTTACGTGGCGCTGGACGAATCGGGTCGCGAGCGGTTCTCGCTCACGCTGGATCAGTATCGCACGATCGACGACACGGTCTGGCCGATGCGGATTGAGGCGAAATCACCCGGCGGGCTGGTGCGAATCGACATGCGCGACGTCGAGCTGAATGACGCGCCCGACACCGCGTTCAAACCGCCGAGCCGCGCGGAACGCCTGCCATGAATCACCTTCTGAGCTGGCCAGTCCATCGGCCACGATCGGCACTGCTGGCGGCGGCCGCGATGACGATCGTCTCGCTCGCGCTGATGTTCACGCGTCTGCATCCCGAGACCAGCTTTCAGGCATTGCTCGACAAGACCGATCCGGCCGTCGTCGCGATGGGGCGGGTGCTGGAGCAATTTCCGGTCGGCAACGAACTGCTCGTGCTCGCATCGCTGCCGGATGATGCAAAGCAGGCTGATCCGGCCCAGCTGCTCGCCTTCGCCGATCGATTGCAATCTGCCGTCGCGCGCGATGAGTCAACGAAGTCGCTGATTACTCATGTGCGATTCCGCGCCGACCCGCGCACGCGTGCGTTTGTCGAACAGGTCGTTATCCCGAACGGTCTGTACTATCTCGATCAATCTCAACTTGCCGCGGTGACGCACCGCCTGACGCGCGAAGGGATGATCGAGCAGCTCGCGCGAACGAAAGACATGCTCGCCCAACCCGGTCCCGCCGCTGGCGGCTTAGCGAAGACACTCGCGAAAGATCCGCTGAACCTGCGCGAGTTCCTCACATCCCGGTTGAGCTCGCTGACAATTCCCGGCGGCGGCGCGTTCAACGAATCGAACGCCGCGTTCTTTTCGCCCGATCGGCGCAGCCTGCTCATTCGCATCGGCGGCGTGAAGTCATCCAACGATTTCAACTTCGGGCGCGATCTAACCAGCGCGGTTCAGCGACTCGCGGACGCGGAGAATCAAGAACACCTTCGCCTCGACATCACCGGCGCCTACGCGATGGCCGCCCACAGCGCCGAACAAATCAAAGCGGATTCCATATCCGACGTGGTCACGACGATCGTCGGCCTGGTCCTGCTCTTCGTGATCGCGTGTCGCCGCCCGATCCGGTTGTTTACGTTCGCATTTGTTCCCGTGGCCGCCGGTCTGATCTGGGGGTTCGGCGCGTATGCGATGATTCGGCAAACGATCACGCCGCTGGCAATGGTTGTCGGTGGCACGCTGGGCGCAATCGGGCTGGATTACACGATTCACTTCATCGCGCACTATCAGGAGATCCGTGCGACCTCCAGCTCGGTTGCCGACGCCGTGCGACGGACGATTCGCGAATTGTTCTTCCCGTCGCTCGCGGCATGGTTGACGTCGGTGATCGGTTTCGCGGCCGTCGCGATCTCGCCGATCGGTGTGCTGCGCGATTTCGCGATCCTCGGCACGCTGTGCCTCGCCGGCGCGTGGCTAGCAACGCTGCTCGTCTTGCCGGCCATGCTCGTGATCTGGCCACACTCGCGCGAGGCGTCGCCGTTCGCGATTCGATTCGAAATCACCGGCGCAATCGGACAGTGGATCGCGCGCCGCGCGCGACGGATTCTCGTCTGCTCCACCGTCGTCATCGCACTGTTGGCGGGCACGCTGGTGGTTCGCGGAGTTCATTTTCCGCTGGATTCGGATCCGATGGTGATGCATCCGCAACCCAGTCCGCCGCTGGATGCGCAGCGACGAATCGCAAAGAAGATGCAGATCGCCGGCGGATCGTTGATCGTGCATTTGCACGCGGGGTCGCCGAGCGATCTGGTTGCGCAGTCGCACGATGTGCAGAAGCGATTGGACAACGAAGCGGTGCGATCAGCGGGCGTGGTGAATTCGTTCGGCATCGCGTCGCTGCTGCCCGATCCGTGCACCGACGCGAAGAGGGGAGAAAATATCAATGTGGTCCGCATGAAGCAAGATTTTCGTGCGGCTTTAGAGGAGACGGGATTCGTTCCTGAAGCGTACGAATCGTACACCGCGTTCCTGGAAAAACTCGCCGCGCCGGGAGGTCCGCCCGATGCGTCGATCCTGAAAGACTACGGTGATTTCGGTCAACTGCTTCTACCACGCGATGTGCTGGATCGCGGCGCGCCGGCCACCGAAGCAGTCACACTGCTGTTCACGAACGCACCGATGGAAACGCGCGATGCCCGCGAAACCGCACTCGCTGCGGTGCGCGATGCGCTCGCCGATCTGCCCGGCGTTGCCGTCACGGGCACGGCCACGATCGGTCACGATCTGGAGCACGCGATTCATCGCGATCTGCCGCGATTCGTCGGTATCTCGCTGGTCTGCATCGCGGCGTATCTGTTGATTCATTTCCGCTCAATCAAACTTGCGGCGATGGCGCTGTTGCCGATCGCGATCAGCCTGCTGGCGGTGATCGCGTGCATCTCGCTGTTCGATCTGCGGATCACACTGCTGCACACGGTCATGGCGCCGCTGCTCTTGGGCATCAATCTCGATTACGGAATTTTCGCGGTGCACGCATATCAATCGTCGCGCGATCAGCGGGATTTGGGCGGACATTTCCCCGCATCGTTCGCCGCGCTGATCATCTGCGGCGGATCGACGACGATCGGCTTCGGCTCGCTCGTGATCACCAGCATTCCTGCCGTGAAATCGCTCGGCTGGCTGATCAACGTCGGCGTCGGAAGCTGCGTGCTGGCGACGCTGTTCGTGCTCTGGCCGATCATCATGCTGAGCCGGAAGGCGCGCCAGACAACGGCGCTGCGCGAAACACCAGTCGCAGGATGACGTACGAGATCGTCGCGAGCGTCGCGCCGAGCACGACGCTGCCGATGATCCATTCCACGCCCACCGATTTGAGCGTACTCCACATGCCATTCGCCACCGGATCATATCGCGACAGCGCCGGCCAGCGCCCGTGCAGCAGCAGGTGGCCGGCGACGATCGACATCGCGGCGAGCAGCGTGCCGATGGGTGGTGTGTTTAAGCTCGATGCGCCGATCACAACGACGGGCTGAAGCTTGAACCATTTCGCCAGAAACAGACAGAAAATCGTCTTCAACCCGAACGGCGGAAGGGTGGCGATGAAGATCCCGGTTGAGAATGAAAACGCGAATCGTTTTCGCTCCGCGTGATCGGCGCGGATCTGCCGCCAGACGCGCATCGGGTTGATCCAGCGCAGGAAGCGTTCGACGATCGTTCCCGTCTCAGACGCGCGATGTGCATGTCCAACCGGCGTGCAGGCGTCAGCCGGCA
>JACMJD010000184.1 GCA_014380825.1 Phycisphaerae bacterium
AGTACCTCAGCATGACACCGGTCGGTTGGGTTTGCGCGTCTTGTTAGGTGGTCGCGTCTTCGACGCGCTCTTAGTGCAACCGCTCGGCGCGCCACGATTCGGGATCTGATTCCGGATCCGAGTCGCCATCGTCGTGGGCCGCGGCCTCGTCGATCAAGTCGGGGTTTTGCGGTGGTTCGATTACGGGTCCGCCGGTAAGGGATTGGCCCGTGAGCGATTGCCCGCTGCCGCCGCGCGTGGCGGGGTTGTCTTCGCCGTGGATGTCAGGTGGATGTATCTCATCGATCGGCAACGGCAGTGGCGGCGGCGCTTCGGGCGTGCCGTTGTCGTTCGACTGCAATTCTGGCGTCGCATCCGGTTCACCCACGCCGGGCGGTTGTCGCAGCGGCGAATTGATCGGCATGATCCCTTGATAGAAGCCCACCGCGAACAAACCCTGCTGCTGTTGATAGGGGAAGTTGATCAGCTCGCAAAATTCTTTGATCAGCGCCTGCGCCTGCGGATCGCTGCGCTCGGCCGTCTGCACCGCCTGCTGCTGCTTACGATCGCGGAAGCGCATCAACTGCACGAATCGGCCGGTCGTTTCGCTGCCCGACCAGTTCGCGCCAACCTGCTCGTACGCTTCGAAATGCTCGCACCCCAGCCGCGCCAGCGTCTGGCGAAACCGTTGCAAGAGCCGCGTGTGCTGCGCCCGCTTGTCCTTGGGCACGATGTAGCTGTTCGTCTGCAGAAGCATGTTTAAGTTCTATCTCCACCTTCAAACGACGGGATGCGAAGCATCATGCCATAAGTGCTGACGGCATTCAAACGTGCAACTCACCGCGACGAACGACTGGGACGGATGTGCGTGCGCGCACCTTCTTCCTTCCGAGTCAAGAGACGCCACCGCGCGGGTCAAATTTCAGCGTGACTTTGTAACCAGCCCACGCATCGCCAAACCTAATATTTCTCACGATGAGTCAGTTCTACAACAACTTCAAAACGGCACTGCTGCTCGGCCTGCTGACGGCTCTGGTCCTGTGGATCGGATCGCTGTTCGGTACAGGCGGACTTTACGTTGCTCTGGTGATGGCGGCGGTGATGAATGTCGGGTCGTACTTTTTCAGTGACAAAATCGCCATCATGGCGATGCGTGCGCAGGAGGTCGGGCCGGAGCACGATCTGCACCAGATCGTCGCCGGTTTGGCGCATCGGGCGAACCTGCCGATGCCGCGCGTGTACGTAGCTCCGCATGATGCGCCCAACGCATTCGCGACCGGTCGCAGTCCGAAGCACGCGTCCGTGTGCGCGACCGAAGGGTTGATGCGCATGCTGTCGCGCGACGAAGTGGCGGCGGTGATGGCGCACGAGCTGGCGCACGTGAAGCATCGCGACATCCTGATCCAGTCGGTGGCTGCGACCATCGGCGGGGCGATCAGCATGCTCGGGTACGTCTTCATGTTCGGCGGCGGCCGCGACGAAGACGGCGACGGCGTGAACCCGCTAGCTGGCTTGGCTGTGCTGATTCTCGGCCCGATCGCTGCGGGCTTGATTCAAGCCGCGCTCAGCCGATCGCGTGAATTCGATGCCGACCGCGCCGGCGCCGAGATCGTCGGTGATCCGATGCACCTGGCGACTGCGCTGGAGAAAATCCACCTGGCGTCAGCGCGAATTCCGATGGACGTCAACCCCGCGTTCAACAGTCTGTTCATCGCGGAACCGCTGAACCCGCTTCGCAGGATGGCAAACCTGTTCGCGACGCATCCGCCGGTGGAGCAGCGATTGATGAATCTCATCGGTCGCGAGAGCACGGGGATGTTCCAGCGACGAGCGGCGTAGCAAGTGTCGACTTTGATTACGTGAATACGTGATTACGTGAGAAGATCCTGCATTTCTCACGTAATCACGCAGTTACGTAATCACGGGCTACGATCTTTCATCCTCGCGACTTGCCCTTGCCGAAGTCCTATATACGCTACGCTCCAGTTGTTGGGGCTATTTCCCACGCGCGAGGTGTTTCAAGGATGAAACGTCCGTTCTGGTCTGCGGCACTCTTACTTATCGCAATCACTTCGACGTTCGCGCGCGCGGATCTGAATTCCGACGTGCGCGCGGTGCTTCAGGATAAAGCACTCGCCAAGGCCGAGGCGGGCGTGGTGCTGGCGCGCGTGGATGAAAATCGCGCCAAGCCCGAGATCCTCTTCCGCCACAACAGCGATATCGCGCTGATGCCGGCGAGCAATCTCAAGCTGATCACCACGGCCGCGTTCCTCGATCGCTTCGGGCCGGACTTCAAGTTCCGCACGATCCTCGCCCAGCGCGGTCAGGATCTGCTGCTGATCGGCGATGGCGATCCCAGCTTCGGCGACGCCGAGCTGCTCAAACGCGTCGGCTGGGAATCAACGACCGTCTTTTCCAACTGGGCCGCGATGCTCAAGAAGCGCGGCCTGACTTCAGTTCGCAATGTCGTCGTCGACGACAGCATCTTCGACGAGAACTTCGTCCACCCGAATTGGCCCCCGAAGCAACAGCATTTGCGATACGTCGCCGGTGTGGGTGGCGTGAACTTCAATGCCAACGCACTCGACTTCTATCTGCGCCTGGGCGGCGGCGGCAGCGTCGTCTCGTACAGCACCGATCCGCCGACGCAGTACGCGACGATTCGGAATGATTGCCTGAGCAGCAACGAGAACGCGGTGTGGCTGTCGCGCATGCCGAACGGCAACGTGATCGACCTGCGCGGCACGGCCTCATCCAGCAACACCGTGCCGATCTCCGTTACGATTCACGACCCCGCGATGTTCGCCGCCACCGTGTTCAGCGAGACCCTACAGAACGGCGGCATCCAGGTATCCGGCGAACCCGCTCGCGAGCGCGGCCTCCGCGCGCTGTTGAGCGAGGAGAAATCGCCCGCGACGCAGCCGGCGAATCGTGCAACGGTGCTCGCGATCCACGAGACGCCCATCGCGACGGTCCTGGCGCGGGCGAACAAGGACAGCATGAACTTGTACGCCGAGGCGATGTGCAAACGGCTCGGCGCCGAGACATCGAAATCTTCGGGTTCGTGGGAAAGCGGAACGGCGGCCGTGTCGTCTTTCTTGAAGAGCTCTGGCATCGATTCGAGCGAATTCAGTCTCGATGACGGCTGCGGACTGTCGCGGAAGAACGCCGTGAGCGCGAAAGCGATGGCGCAGATCCTGGCGCGCACGTTCGCGTCGAAGAATCGCGACCTGTATATCGCCAGCCTGTCCG
>JACMJD010000185.1 GCA_014380825.1 Phycisphaerae bacterium
GGTCTTCGCGAATACGCTCAGACGCCGGCGTGTTAAGGTACTCCGAACACCCGGATGAGTTCGGGCGCGTCGAGCTCACCACCCAAACCGCTGCTCGCTCCATGGGTCACCGTGCATGTGGTAGCCGTTCTGTTCCCAGAAGCCGGGCGCGTCCGATCCGCGCAGCTCGATGCCGCGGATCCATTTGGCGCTTTTCCAGAGATACAGGCGCGGCACCAATCCGCGCAGCGGGTAACCGTGATCGGGTTCGAGATCTTTGCCTTCCCACTGGTACGCGAGGATGCAATCGTCCTGAATGAATTCCGCCAGCGGCACGTTCGTGGTGAATCCCGCTTCGCTATGACACATCACATATCTTGCAGCCGCTTGCGGTTTAGCGCGTTCAATTATTGTTTTGAGAGGCACGCCCGTGAACGTGTTGTTCAACCTGCTCCAATGCGTCACGCAGTGCATGTCGCAAATCACATCCACCGCGGGCATCGCGCGGATTTCGTCGTACGTCAGTTCGTATTCGTTGTCGGCCAGTCCGAAGATTCGCAATCGCCAATCAGGCGAATGCGGATCGACCTTCGGCACCTTGCCGTAATGCAGCACGGGCCACTTCGCGGTGAGGACCTGGCCGGGCGGGGTGCGGTCTGGTGCGCCGCCGCGCTGCGTGTCGGGGCTGATGATTTTCGGTCGCGTGGTTGCGGTTTCGCTCATTGATATCTCCGAAGCTGGAATTGCGCTCGTCGATTCCATGCCCGTGCTATTGCTGCGGCGGGACCACGCGCACTTGAACGCCGCGCTGCTTCAGATCCGCAAGCGTCAGCGCCTGCACGTCATTCATCATCCTTTCCATGTATCGAAGCGGAGCGGTAAACGGCTCGCCCGGGAGCGATTGATGCACCGTTTCGCCGATCACGTGCTTTCGCTGGTCCAGCAGTGTCTGCAGGCGTTGCACGTTATCGATCATGGTAAGCGCCAAACGCGATGTCTCCACGACATCGCCCACGTGCTTGAAATATGTCCGCACCGCATCGGGCTCTCGCCGGGCGGTCTCGAGAAATTTCAACACCGCAGGCGGCGCTTCAGCTCCGACCGCAAGCACACCAAGGCCAGCGGAATGATGAAACTCAAAATTCGGATACTTCGCTGACACTTCTTCCCACAATTTCCACACGCCGAAATCCTTGTGGCGCATCTGCGTGTCGTGAAACAGCACCACGCCTCGCGCGCTCAGTTTGGGCAACCAGTTTTCGTAGTCTCCCTTTACTGCGTCGTACGTATGAAACCCGTCGATGTGCAACAGATCGATCGAGCCTTCCTTAAACTGCGGCGCTGCCGAATCAAAGGTCATTTGCAGGAGATTGGAGAAGCTGGAATATTGAACATCGTGGTGATCGCGCAGTTCTTTCAGCACATCGGGCCCGTACATGCCATTGTGCGGATCACCTTCCCAGTTATCGATTGCAGTACACCGCGTGGGCAGTTTGAGTATTTCGACCGCCTGGCACATCGCGCAATACGAATCGCCACTGAGCGTGCCCAGCTCGACGATGCGGTCGGGCCGGCACATGTCCACCAGCGCCATCGCGAACGGCGTGTGCGCCACCCACCCCGAACCTCGCGTCAACCGCTTGGGCCAAGACATCGCCAGCGGGTAGTCCATTGGATTGAATCGCTCGTTGCTGCTCATGACTGCTCACCCTGCTAATTCCAGTCGCGCGTACTGCAAGATCAATGTCTTTCGACCCGCTTGATTGAAATCGATCACCGCTCGCGTGTGCTGGCCCATGTCGGAGATGTCGACGATGCGACCGAGCCCGAACGTGGGATGCCGCACCAATTGTCCGCGCCCGAATTGACGAGTCAGACGTTCCTGCTCCGTCTGCGCGCGTTCGCGATGTTCGCTGGTCTGATCGAACGCCCCGCTGACTCCGGTGCGATCGATGATCTCCATCGCCTCACGCGGCATCTCGTTCAAAAACGGGCTCGTCACCGTTCGCTCGCGCAACCCGCGCAGCGTGCGATAAGCGGCCTTGGTCATCAGCAATCGCTGCTGCGCCCGCGTAATGCCGACGAACGCCAGCCGACGTTCTTCTTCCAGCTCATGCAGATTTCCCCGCGCCCGTGAGTGCGGCAGACAGCCTTCTTCAAGCCCGATCATCGCGACAACCGGAAATTCCAATCCCTTGGCCGCGTGCAGCGTCATCAACGTGACGGCGCCGCCGCTGCCTTTCATGTGGTCGACATCGCTCACCAGGCTGACCTGCGCCAGATAATCCGTCAGCGAACCTTCCGGGTTTGATGCATCGTATTCCGCCGCCGACGTGATCAATTCGTTCACGTTCGCCAGGTGATCTTCGCCCGTCTCGTCGCCGCCGGCTTTCTTTAGGGCGGGCTCGATGCCCGAGCGGCGGACGACATCGTCCATGATGACGCGCACCGGGGCGACCAGTGATCGCCAATCTTCAATGAGCGTCACGAACGCTTTGATCGAGTTGACCGCCCGCGCGCTCAGGCCGGCCACCTGCGACGCCCGCTGCATCACGCTCCAAAGGTTCAGCGAATGCGCGACGCCCCACGCCTGCATCAGCTTCACGCTGCTGTCGCCGATCCCGCGCGGAGGGACATTCACGATGCGCGCCAGGCTGATCTCATCATCCGGGTTCGCGATCACGCGAAGATACGCCAGCACATCCTTGATCTCTTTGCGGTTGTAGAACGCCACGCCCCGCGCGATCTGATACGGCACACCCGCCCGACGCAGCGCATCTTCCATCACGCGCGACAGCGCATTGATGCGATAGAACACACCCATCTGGTTCCACTGATATCCGTGCTTCTCGTTCATCTCGCGCAGCTCGCGCATCACGACATCCGCTTCGTCGTATTCATCCTGAGCGAGCACAAGCTTCGCTTTTTCACCGGCATCGTTCTCGGTCCAAAGCGTCTTGTCTTTCCGCTGCGTGTTGTGACGGATCAACTCGCTGGCGATCGCGAGGATCGTTTTCGTCGATCGATAATTCTGCTCGAGCTTGACGACCTTGGCGTCGGGGTAATCTTTCTCGAACTCGAGGATGTTCTTTATATCTGCGCCTCTCCATGCGTAAATCGATTGGTCTGGATCGCCCACCACGCAGATGTTGCGATGCTTCAGCGCCAGTGCGTGGGCCATCACGTATTGGGCGTGGTTCGTGTCCTGGTATTCGTCGATCAGGATGTACTGAAACCGCTCCTGAAGCTCAGCCAGGATCTGCGGATGAGCGCGGAACGCGTGCGTGGTTCGCAACAGCAAATCATCAAAATCCAACGCGTTGTTCTGGGTCAGGAGCTGTTGATATTTCGCGTAGACCTTGGCGATGATTCGCGTGTAAAAATCACCGCCCTGCGAGGCGTACGCCTCGGACGTGATGAGCTGATTCTTCGCGTTGCTGATCGTGCCGTGCACCGTGCCGGGGGAGAAATTCGTGCTGGAGATTTCCAGCGACTTGAGCGCGTCTTTGATCACGCGCGTCTGATCAGCAGAATCGTAGATGCTGAAATTTGCGGGCAGCCCGATCTGCGTGGCGTAGTGTCGGAGGATGCGCAGGCTCAACGAGTGAAACGTACAGATAATGGGCCAAGGCTGATCGAGCCTTCCCCAATCGCGGAACGGCGCATTCGACAGCGCGCCGATGCGCTGCTTCATTTCGCCGGCCGCTTTGTTGGTGAACGTGATCGCGAGGATCGAAGTCGGCGGAATGCCCTGCTGGATCAAGTACGCCACGCGCCGCGTAATGACGCGCGTCTTACCGGATCCCGCGCCCGCCACGATCAGCAATGGCCCGTCCACATGCGCGACCGCCTCGCGCTGGGCGTCGGTTAGGTCTTCCAGGAGCGTGTCGGTGGACTGCACGCCTTGAGTTTAGAGTTGCTGGTTGCTAGTTGCTAGTTGCTCGTCGAGCATTCGCTAGCAACTAGCAACTGATCGCTAGCAACTACTCGGGCTTCACATACGCCTGCAGCTCGGTGAGAAACTCATACAGCGCCGTGGCTGTGTTGTGGCTTGGGTCGTCGCCTTGATGCAGGAGCGTAAAATCTTCTTTCAAGCCGACAGTCGCCAGCGCCTGAAGCGCTTGACGATACGGGCCGGTGCTGAGGTGCTCGTGGTAGCGAGCGCGAAATTCCTCATACCGTTCCGGCTGGCTGTCGTACCAGTTCCACACCTTCATCGGCGGGCCGAGGTGTGAAAGAATGTGATGGATGGAGCACATCTCCTGAAGATCTTTGGTTACACCGATCGGTTCCACCCAGATACGATCGCGATCCTCAGACTCGACAGCGTCGAGAAAATGCTTGATGCGGATCATTGGCATCGAGCCTCCACCCGGTGAGCGGTTCGCGTCGACTGGCTTCTTCACGGCCGGCTGTCACAATCAAATCCGACCGACCAGTGCACACGTCCGTTACGTCCCGGTTACTCGTTACTAATAAGACGATTAAAAGATTGTGAAGTTGAACACGATCTTCGGATTTTTCATCGGCCGTCTGAGAGCCCAAAATCATCAAACAATCGCGCCTATTATTGGGACGATAGAATTGCTTGCGGGGTGGACGAACCGCGGAATCACCTGCTGCGCGTGCTGCCCGGCCAGCGGTTGTAAACAATCATCACAGCGAACGAAACGGCGCTCAGAAGCACGACCGCGGGCGCGGCGCGTAATCGCTCTCCGGAGAGGAAGTCCTGATAAATTGAGATGGGCAACGTCTGCCGGTCTTGCAGGCTGCCGAAGACCATGATCGTCGCGCCGAATTCACCCAGCGCCCGCGCGAATGCCAGCAGCAAACCGCTTGCGATGCCCCGTCGCGCCAGCGGCAGATTCACGTGCCAGAACGTCTGCAATCGACCGGCCCCGAACAGCCGGGCGATTTCTTCATATTCCGGTTCCACCGCGGCAAACGCCGCGCGTGCAGGAAGCAGCAGCAACGGCAGCGAGACGACCACCGCCGCCAGGATCGCGCCGGGCAGGCTGAACAGCAGCCGATAACCGAAGCTGCGATCGAGGAGCTCGCCGATCGGACTTTGAACGCCCAGCGAGAGGATGATCAGATATCCCACGACGGTGGGCGGCAGGACGAGCGGGACGGTGAGCAACGTTTCGATCACGCTCCGACCAAAGAACTTTCGCCGCGCGAGCAGATAAGCTAGCGGCACCCCGATCAGCGCAACGATCACCGTCGCGGACAGCGCGATCCGTAGCGACAGCGATATGGCGGAGAGGAGATCGGACATTCTTGGGGGTGTGCGGTTAGAGCAATCGTGGCCCGCCGCGGCGGGCGCGTGCGGCTCGACCCGCAAACGCACGGGCGAGACGCTCATGCCACGGGCACTGCTTGCATCACTTCGTCGGCTGCGTCGTGGGCGGAAATCCATTCCCCTCGAAAATTTTCTGCGCGCGCTCGCTTTGCAGGAATTTCAGGAACTCCCCCGCCGCTGTCGCGTTCGCCCCGTTCTTGATCACCACTGCGGGATACACGATCGGGTCATGCAGCGATTCATCGGCCGTCGCCACGACTTTTACCTTGGTGTTGGCCAGCGCATCGGTTTGATAAACGATCCCCGCCGACACTTCGCCGCGCTCGACGTAGTCGAGCACCTGTCGCACATTCATTGCATAGATCAGCCGCTGCTTGTTCATCTGCTTCAATCGCGAGATCACCTGCGACGCGTATTTCCCCGCCGGCACCGTCTTCGGGTTCCCGATCGCGATCCTGGTGACTTTCGATCCATCCTGAAGCTCGTCAAAGCCGGCCGGTGGATTTTTTGCAAGTGCGGGAACGATCAGCACCAGCCGATTTCGCGCGACGATCACGTGCGATGACGGCTCCACCACTTTCGCCTTGGCGAGCTGATCGATCTGATCTTGCGCAGCCGAGATAAACAGATCGATAGGCGCACCTTGCTCGATCTGCGTCGCCAGCTCACCCGATCCGCCGAAGGAGAATCGGATGTGCGTCTTGGAATCTTTTTCGAACTCGGCCGCGCACTGCGTGAGCGATTCCTTCAGGCTGATGGCAGCGGCGACGGTTACTTCCTGCGCCCGGGCCACGCCGCTGGCTTGCAGCAACAGCGCGATTGCGATGACAATTGCTCGTCTCATATTTCAACCAGTGTAGTCGCATCGCATGAAATCCAAAAAACCGTCGCAGACAAAACCGCCAAAGCCAGCGCAACGCACCGATTGGTCGAACGTGGCCGAGTGGTATGACCGGCTCGTCGGCGACGCCGGCAGCGAATATCATCAGAAGGTCGTTCTGCCGGGCGTGATGAAGCTTCTCGAGGTGCAGCCCAGGCAAAGAATAGTCGACGTCGCCTGCGGGCAAGGCGTGTTGTGTCGACTGCTGCGCGAGCGCGGCGCTGAAGTCACCGGAATCGACGCGGCCGAGCCGCTCATCCAATCCGCCCGCGAGCGCGGCCCCGCCGACATCCGCTATCAAGTCGGCGATGCACACGAGCTGACCGGTATCGCACCCAACTCCTTCGACGCTGCCGCGTGCGTGCTGGCGATTCAGAATATTCACCCGATCCAAGCGCTGTTCGAAGGCGTCGCCCGCGCACTGCGCGAGGCGGGAAGATTCGTCATCGTCATGATGCACCCCGCCTTCCGCGGCCCGAAGGAAACGGCCTGGGGTTGGGACGAAACGCAGAAAGTTCAATA